>DATIWS010000139.1:0-7857 GCA_035519275.1 Acidocella sp.
GTCCTCGCATGAGTTTGCGAGAGATCGTCGCCGGGAACCTGCGAAGATTGCGACATGCCAAAGGCATCTCGCAGGAGGAGTTGGCCGACCGTGCAGGCATTGATCGCAACTACGTGGGAAAGCTGGAACGCGAGGAGAACGCGGCCACCGTCGACATGCTGGAGAAACTCGCCCCGGTACTGGGCGTCGATCCTGCAGAACTTCTCCAACGGCAGCCCTAACCCACAGGTACGATTGCACCAAAAAGCCGAATTTCGTTGCTGCTCCGGTAAAGAGGTTCGGACGGGTCGGCCAGCGCTTCCCCACAGCTCAGGGTATGTATCGCCTGACCAATCAACGGCATCTCTGGCGGGGCGTTTTGTAACACATTGTTTTAAAGCCTCAGGGAATCGCGTATCATGACACAAAATCATGGGACATTTTGCATGTCAGTGCCCCCATTCAAGGATCGTCCGCCAGAGAGCCAGAAACTGACGGCATATGACGAGCGTCATCTCGTTACGTACCTTCGGCTGCTTGATGCTGCTGATGAAGGGGCTGATTGGCGCGAAATTGTGTCCATTATTTTTGAGCTGGACCCTGAGCGCGAGCCGGAACGGGCCAAGGCTGTTCATGACAGCCACTTGGCCCGAGCTCGCTGGATGACGGAGTTTGGTTATCGCGAGTTGCTCCGACCGCCCTCGACATGACCTGTAAATTCGCAAACTCATTTCTTGTGTAAAATATATAATTTCTATTGACTAAAATTTATTCTATCACTTAGAAATTCTAAGTACATGTTTTTCAACCCAAGATATTTTCTGCTCTTGAGGTAGGGCGTTGAAACGGGGGGATGTGTGCCCAGCAAACCGGACTGGCGGTCGTCAACCGACCACAATGCGTTAAACCGACTGGAACGTCCCGATTTCGCTTGGGAGTTCCTGCGCCGCAACCACAACTATCGCGCGGACTATGAGCGGATAACCCGTCATCAGGCTTCTGGCGCTCATGATGACATTAGCGCTTCGGCGGAAATTGCCCGCTACTGGGGGGTGATGTTTCGTTGTGGACCCAGATACACCCGCATCCGAGGCGAAGGTCTTATGGCGTGCAGAACACGTACCGACAGCAGTCCAGTGATCGTGGTCAGGATCGCCGATTGGTCCGATTCACAGGGAATGCGGCGCGGTGCGTCCCTGGATGCTTGTGTTTTTGGTGGTGGCCGGGTGGTGTCCAGCCCAGAAAGGGGAAACGGTTGGTTTCAGATTACCCATCCAACACGTTGATTATATTATGAAATTTTGGGCGGGCGCAGGGATTAGAACCCTCGCCCCCAACCTTGGCAAGGATGACATCGCGGTACGTTTTGGGGCGCCACCGTCGTTGAACACGAGCGGAGCCATACCCGACTCTAGCTAAAACCGTTTTAGTTTACGATACTCAAACGGTTTTTCGGTCTAAGTCATTGAAATTATGGTGCCGACACCCAGGATTGAACTGGGGACCTACTGATTACGAATCAGTTGCTCTACCGCTGAGCTATGTCGGCTAAACCGGGGCGAGGGAGCCTATATCGAAGCCAGGCTCCCGCTGCAACCTCTATTGCCCGGAATCCCGCTTGGCGAGTGTGCTGATGGCCGACCAGTCCAGCTCGGCGCCACCCGGCTGGGCGAGCAGGGCCAGGAATCGGTCGCGCAGCAGGCTGGCCAGCGGCAGGGGCACGTTCAGCGCCTCGGCGGCCGCGAGCACCAGGCGCACGTCCTTCTGCCCCAGCGTTGCCGCGAAGCCGGCCGGGGCAAATTTCTCCGCCGCGATCAGTCCGCCATAGGTCGTGTACACGGGCGCGGCGAACAGGGTGGAGGTGAGCATCTCGACATAAGCCGCCGGCTCTATCCCGCCCTTGGCGACCAGGGCAATCGCCTCACCCAGCGACTCGATCACCGAGGCGATGAGGAAGTTGCCCGACAGCTTCACCAGATTGGCCCGCGACGGCGTCTCGGAAAGCACAAAGGTACGCTGGCCGATGACATCGAACAAAGGCTGCAGCCTGGCCATCACCTCGGGCTCGCCCGCCGCGGCGATGAAAAGCTTCGCGGCCGCAGCGGCGTCCGGCCGGCCGAACACGGGGGCCGACACGAAATGCCGACCAGCCTCGGCGTGCGCCTCCGTCAAGCGTTCGGCAATTGCCACGCTGATGGTGCTGGCGGAGACATGCACGGCGCCCGGCGCCAGGCTGGCGAGCAGCCCGTCCGCGCCAAAGGTTACGGCCTCCAGCGCCTTGTCATCGGCCAGCATGGTGAACACGGCCTCGGCCCCTTGCGCGGCTTCCGCCGGGGTTTTGGCAACCGGCGCGCCCAGGCCCTGCGCCTTCTCCGCCGAGCGGTTGTAGAGCGTCACCTCATGCCCGGCCTTGATGAGATTGCTCGCCATGCCCCGCCCCATCTGGCCAAGGCCGATAAACCCGATTTTCATGCGCATTCACCCCAAAAGACGGCCGATGACCCGCGCGGTGTAGTCCACCACCGGGATGATGCGGCCATAATTGATCCGCGTGGGCCCGATGACACCTATAGCACCGACAATCCTGTCCTGCGCGTTGCGCGCTGGCGCCACCACCATGGAGACGCCGGCGGCGCCGAACAGCCCGGATTCGGCACCGATGAAGATGCGCACGCCATCCGAGGTTTCGGCCAGCTCCAAGAGGCGCAGCATGGTCTCCTCCGCCTCCAGCCGCTCAAACAGCGCCTGGATGGCGGTGAGCTTCTCCAACTGATCCACATCCTCCAGCAGCCGCCCCTGGCCGCGCAAAATCAGCGAGCCGCCCCTGCCCTCGCTGCCCCAATCGGCGAGGCCGGCCGCCACCACCGCGCTGGTCAGCGCGTCCAACTCGGTGCGGTCGGCGGCGAGGTCGGCGGCGACATGGCGGCGCAGCTCGGCGATGGACAGGCCCGAGAGCCGGGCGTTGAGGTAGTTGCTCGCCTGCTGCAGCGTGCTCGGCGGCAGGCCAGGCGGGGTCTCGATGATGCGGTTTTCCACCTGGCCGTCCGCGGAGACCAGCACGACCAGGGCGCGGCCCGGGGAGAGCGGCACGAATTCGATATGCCTCACCGGCCCTTCGCCCTTGGGGGCGAGCACCAGCCCGGCGGCGGCGGAAAGCCCGGAGAGCATGGCCGAGGCCTGGGCCAGCGTGTCCTGCAGGCTGCGTCCGGACTGCGCCAGCGCCTGGTTGATGGTGCCGCGCTCCTCCTCGGAGAGTTCACCGAATTGCAGCAAGCCATCGACGAACAGGCGCAAGCCCCGCTCAGTCGGCAGGCGCCCGGCCGAGGTATGCGGGGAGAACAGCAGCCCGGCATCGGTGAGGTCGGCCATGACGTTGCGGATGGTGGCCGGGGAGAGTTTGTGCGGCAGCAGGCGCGAGAGCGTGCGGCTGCCCACGGGCTCTCCGGTTTCAACATATTGCTCCACGATCTCGCGCAGCACCGCGGCGGAGCGCACATCGAGCCCTGGCGGCAGGCGGGGCGGATTGGGTTTGGGTCTATGGTCCATTGGCGGTCTCTCGGATATTAGCACGCCCGAGCCAAGTTACAGGAGACACAACATGCGGCCCTCAGGCAGAATTTTCAACGAACTCCGGAAAGTCTCGATCGAGACCGGGTTCTCGCATCATGCCGAGGGCTCGGCGCTGATCCGCATGGGCGGCACCGAGGTGCTGTGCACGGCGAGCGTGGAGGGCAAGGTGCCGGGCTTCATGCGCGGCCAGGGCGAGGGCTGGATAACGGCGGAATACGGCATGCTGCCCCGCGCCACCCATACCCGCGGCGACCGTGAGGCCGCGCGCGGCAAGCAGTCCGGCCGCACACAGGAGATTCAGCGCCTGATTGGCCGGTCCTTGCGCGCCGTGGTGGACCGCAAGGCCATGGGCGAGATCACCGTCACCCTGGACTGCGACGTGCTGAACGCCGATGGCGGCACGCGCTGCGCCTCCATCACCGGGGCCTACGTGGCCATGGCGCTGGCCTTCCGCAAGTTGCAAGCCAACAACGTGCTGAAGGCGTTTCCCATCACCGGAAAGGTGGCGGCGGTCTCCTGCGGCATCTTCCAGGGCAACCCGGTGCTGGACCTCGACTACAAGGAGGATTCCAGCGCCGACGCCGATGCCAATTTCATCCTGACACAAGGCGGCGGCATCGTGGAGATCCAGGCAACGGCGGAAAAATCCACCTTCGACGACGCGGCCTTCGCGGCGCTGCTGGCACTGGCGCGCAAGGGCACGGCGGAGCTGTTCGCCGCCCAGAAGGCGGCTTTGGGCTAGAATTCCCGCGGGGCTGCCCTATGGGCGGCCCCATTTTACACTTGCGTGACCATAAATTCTACTATAATGATAGGATTTATATTGTGAAAGGTCGCGCCATGCAGGTCAGCCCAAGCTCCCGGTCTTCCGCCCATACCACCCCAGTCACCCCAGATTGCGCCGCGCCGCCCGTGTTCGGCACCACGGTGGAACGCCTGGCCCTGACGCTGCTGAACCTCGCGGAACGGTTTGAGGTGGAACCCGGCGTGGAGCTCCTCATCACCCCATCGGTCACGCTTGACGAACTCGCCGCCCTGGCTGACGGCACCAGCCACACCGCCGGGCTGCTGCTGGCGCAGTGGGTCGAAGAGGGCATCGTGGCTTGGCGGCGCCAGCGCCTGCTGCTGTGGAACGCCCCTGCCCTGTACCGGCTGGCGCTGGGTCAGCCTGCCGCGCGCTAAAGCCCCAGCCTCGGCATCTCGATCGCGGGACAGCGGTCCATCACCACGGCAAGCCCCGCCGCGCGGGCTTTCGCCGCCGCCTCCTCATTGACCACGCCGAGCTGCATCCACACCGTCTTCGCGCCCAGGCGAATCGCCTCCTCCACCGGGGCCTCCACCTCTTCCGCCCGGCGGAACAAATCCACCATGTCCAGCGGCGCGGCCTCCGCCAGCGTCGCCACCACCTCGCGCCCCAGAATCTCCTGCCCGGCGAGGCCAGGGTTCACCGGCGTCACGTCGAACCCCTTCTCCAGCAGAAACGCCATAACATGGTGGGAAGCCCGCTCGGGCTTGGCCGACGCGCCGACCAGGGCGATGCGCTTCGTCTGCGTCAGGATACGGCGGATGTCTTCGTCACTCATCTCTCTTCCCCTGAAAACCCGGCCCGGCTAAGCCTACGGCCATGAAAAAAGGTCTTATCGCCTGTGTGCTGCTGAGTCTGCTGACCTTCGCCATGTGGGCGAATCCCAACCAGCCCCAGGCTGGCGACGTGACCGTGCCGGCGGGCAAGTTCAACAGCCTGTCCTACGCGCCGTACCAGGCCTGGCAAAGCCCGCTCTCCAAGGACTACCCCACCGGCGCCGAGGTGGCGAAGGATCTCGCCCTGGTGGCGACCCAGGCCAGCGGCATCCGTACCTATTCCTCCATTGAGGGCGATTACGACATCGGCGCGCTCGCCAAGCAGGCAGGGCTGAAGGTCTGGCTCGGCATCTGGCTCAGCGGCAACCCAAAGGACAACGCCAAGGAGATCGCCGCCGGCATTGCCGAGGCCAACGCGCACCCTGACACCATCACCCGCGTCATCGTCGGCAACGAAGTGCTGCTGCGCCGCGACCTCTCGGTGGACGACCTGATCGCCGATATCGACTACGTCCACGCCCGTGTGAAGCAGCCTGTTGCGTACGCGGACGTCACTGATTTCTGGAAGCAGTTCCCGCAGGTGGCGCCGCATGTGGACGTGGTGATGATCCATTTCCTCCCCTATTGGGAGGACACGCCGCTCAGCGTGGACGACGCGCTGGCCGAAATCCAGTCCACCACGGATCAGTTCAAGAAGCTCTTCCCCGGCAAGCAGATTTCCATTGGCGAAACCGGCTGGCCCTCGCGCGGGCGCTGGCGCGGCCCCGCGGCGCCGTCGCGTGTCAACGAGGCGGTGTTCCTGCGCCACTTCGTCACCCTCGCGAACCAGGAGGGCGTGGATTACAACCTGATCGAAGCCTTCGACCAGAACTGGAAATACGAGGACGAAGGTGTGGCCGGGGCTAATTGGGGCATCTGGACCGCCAGCCGGCAGCCGAAATTCCCGCTGAACGGCCCGGTGGTGGAGACCCCGGACTGGCCCTGGTACGCCGGCTTCGGCGCGCTGGCCGGCGTGCTGCTGTTCGGCGCCGTGGGGTTCCGCAACCTGCGCCTCGCTTTGCCCGCCTTCGCGTTGGGCAATGGCATCGCCCTGGCCTGCTCCGGCACTCTGCCCATGCTCTACGACAACTGGCTGCGGCTGGACGCGCTGGTTAACCTGCCCTTGCAGGCGCTGTTCGCCGTTCTGGTCATCCGCCGGGCAGATGCCCTGCTTGCCGGGCGCCCGCTGCCGCCGGTCACCACCGGGGCAATGGTTCTGGCCAGCGCGCGCCGCCTCCGCCTGCCCCTGAACTATGACAGCCTATGGTTCATCTTCCTGGCTTCCGCCGCGGTGTTCGAGGCGCTGCTGGTCTTCGACGGCCGCTACCGCGACGCCCCGACGCCAGTGTTCATCGTCCCCGCCATCGCCGCGGTGCTGCGCTTCTGGACCAAGGACAAGCCGCAGCGGATGGGCTGGGAAGAGCTGCTCGCCGGCTTCACCCTGGCTGTGCTGGCCCTGGCCGACATGGTCATTGAAGGGCCCAGCAACGTGGATTTCATCATCTGGAACGTCGTGGCACTGGTGCTGGCCGCGCCGGTGGTGGTTGCCGCCGAGGGACGCCGCCGGGTTCAGAGGTCGTAGGGCGGCGCCTTGTCATAGGCGGGCAAGCTCTCATCCACCGCCTGCCAGGAGACGCGCTCGCACACCCAGCCCTGCACCGTGGGGCGGATGGCTTCGGGATCATCCAGCGAACCTAGCGTGACACCGACGGAGCGGCCCTCGCTATCGGTCATGTAGAGCGGGCTGCCGCAATCGCCGCAGAACCAGCGCATGGCCCGGGGCGAGGAGGCATGGCCCCGCGCCGCCCCCTTGGTGACGCGAAAGCGCCCCGGCGGCACCTGGACCCATGGCAGCGCCGCGGCACCGCTCGCCTTCCGGCACTCGCGGCAGAAGCAGATATCGGCAACGTCGCCGGGTTCATAGTCCAGGCTGTAGTTGATGGCATCGCAGAGGCAGCCGCCGGTGAGATGCACAATCATGGCTAGAACGACGGCGGCGAGTTGGCGCTGATCAGCACGCAGGGCTCCGCCCCCGGGTTGCGGAAGCGGTGCGGAATATCGGAGCGGAAGTAATACGCGTCGCCCGGGTTGAGCAGCCGCTCCTGCAGGCCAACCGTGACGATAAGGCAGCCTGAGACGACGACACCGCATTCCTCGCCGTCGTGGCGGAGCATCGCGTCACCGGTATCGGCGCCGGGCTGGTAGGTCTCCTGTAGCATTTGCAGCGTCCGGTCCTTCACCTTGCGGCCGACCATGCGCATGGAAATCGCCGGGTCGTAAGAGATTTCGGTCAGCTCCTCCCCGGTGAAGAACACGTTGTCGGACGGCGAGAAGTTCAGCGTGAAGAAATCCGCCAGCGAGAGCGGAATGCCGTCCAGAATCTTCTTCAGCGAGGAAATCGACGGGCTGACACGGTTCTGCTCGATCAGCGAGATCGCTCCGTTCGTCACCCCGGCCCGGCGTGCCAACTCGCGTTGTGTCAGCCCGAAAATCTGCCGCACCAGCTTCAGCCGGGTGCCGATATCGTCCGACATGTCATCGTTCTGAAGGGCTGCTGACATGATCCCCTTATCACCCGCACGTTTAGGATTTTCAACAATGCTACGCGGGCAATGCCTGCGCGCGCAACGAAAAACATGCACCGCACGAAAAACATCATCCAATTATTCTTGACGGGTTAAGGGGCCG
>DATIWS010000140.1:0-6050 GCA_035519275.1 Acidocella sp.
GTCGGCAAGGGCGGCGTGGTGCGCGACCCGGCGGTGCATGAGGAAGTCTGCCAGCGCATCGAGGCCTGGTTCGCCACCCTGCCCGGCTGGAAAGTGCTCGGCATCACCCCCAGCCCCATTAAGGGGCCGGAGGGTAACGTGGAGTTCCTGATCGGCGCTCTGAAAGAGGCTTAAGCCGCAGACTTGATGGCGGCGGCTTTCACGTCGTCATCCACATGCTCGGCGAAGATGGCGAAATTCTCGATGAAGCGATGCACCAGGGCCGCGGCGGCTTCGTCGTAGGCCGCCTTGTCGGCCCAGGCGGAGCGGGGATCCAGCACCTCGTCCGGCACGCCGTTCACACACTCGGGAATGGCGAGGCCGAAGAACGGGTCGGTGCGATAGCTCACATCGTCCAGCTCGCCGGCCAGGGCAGCGCGCAGCAGGGCGCGGGTGTGGGCGATGGACATGCGGTTGCCCACGCCATAAGCGCCGCCGGTCCAGCCGGTATTCACCAGCCAGCAGGAGACACCATGCTCCTTGATGAGCTGCTGCAGCAGCTTGCCATAGACCTGCGGATGGCGCGGCAGGAAGGGCGAGCCGAAGCAGGTGGAGAAGGTGGCCTGCGGCTCGGCGCCGAGGCCCTTCTCGGTTCCCGCTACGCGCGCGGTGTAGCCCGAGAGGAAGTGGTACATGGCCTGGGCCGGGGTAAGGCGGGCGATGGGCGGCAGCACGCCGAAGGCGTCCGCTGTAAGCATCACCACGTTGCGCGGCGTGCCGCCACAGCCGGAGAGCTCCACATGGGGGATGAACTCCACAGGGTAACAGGCGCGGGTATTTTCGGTGAAGGTCTTGTCCGTCAGGTCCAGACGGCCATGCGGGTCCGCCACCACGTTCTCCAGCACGGTGCCGAAGCGGTGTGCCGCCGCCCAGATCTCGGGCTCGCTCTTCTGGCAGAGGTCGATGACCTTGGCGTAGCAGCCGCCCTCGAAATTGAACACGCCGTGCGGGCCCCAGCCATGCTCGTCATCGCCGATCAGGCGGCGTGTAGGGTCGGAGGAAAGCGTGGTCTTGCCGGTGCCGGAGAGGCCGAAGAACAGCGCGGAATCCTCGTCGGGCCCGATATTGGCGGAGCAGTGCATGGGCAGCACGCCGCGCGCGGGCAGGATCCAGTTCATCACCGTGAAAATGGATTTCTTGATCTCGCCCGCATATTCGGTGCCGGCGATGACGATGATCTTCTCGGCGAAGGACAGGGCGATGGCGGTACCGGAGCGGACGCCATCGAGCGCCGGGTCGGCCTGGAAGTCCGGCGCGTGCAGGATCACGTAATCCGGCTCGAACCCGGCCAGCTCCTCGGCCTTGGGGCGGATAAACATGTTGCGGGCGAACAGCGCGTGCCAGGCCCCGGTGGTGACCAGGCGCACGCAGATGCGGTTCTCGGGGTCGGCGCCGGCATAGACATCCTGCGTGAACAGCTCGCGCCCCTGCAAGTAAGCCTGCACGCGGCCCTTCAGCACCTCGAACTTTTCGCGCGGCAGGGGCTGGTTGATCTTGCCCCACCAGACATCGCCGGTTGTGTCGGGCTCATCGACCACGAACTTGTCGGCCACCGAGCGGCCGGTATGGATGCCGGTGCGCACGATGACCGCGCCATCGGCCGAGAGTCGGCCCTCACCCTTGCGCAGGGAATGGGCAACGAGCGCCGGGGCGGTGAGGTTGGCATGCAGCGGCGCTGTGGCGCGCACGCCAGTGCCAGACAGAGCCTTGGCGTCACGCGAGTCGGTGGCGGCTGTCAGATGGGTCACGGATGTGTCCTCTTGTTGTTTCGCAGACAGTAGCTTCCTAGCCTTCATAAGACAGGCCGGGGCGCGGCATCAACCATATCCTGAGGGTCGATGTAGAGAAATTTCATGCTGCAATGCGGCAAAATTCAAACGCATCGCTCGCCCGAACCCTCCAATATACTGGACGTCATGGACAAAAAATTTCCAAAACCCGAAATCGCCGAAATCCACGTACTGGGCCGCGTAAGGATGCACGGCGAGGAAGCGCGCGCGCACCGGTTCTGGCGGGATGGGCCGGGCCTCGCCCGTCAGGCACAGGCGCGGGGCGGTTTGCGGGTTCTCGCTGGCGGCGGGGCCGGTCACCAGCAGGGCGCAGGCCGGGTGGGCCTTGAGCTGACGCGTATGCACGGCAAGCGTGGAGAGCAGGAGAATGGGCTGGCTGTCCTCATCCAGCGCGGGGGTGACGAGCGCGGCATGGGGCACGCCCTCATGCACCGTGGCCAGCGCGCCAGCGCGCGCGCCGAGCATCAGCGCGGCGGCTTCGGCCAATGCCTCTTGATTTGCTGCCATAATCCGGTCACTCCCTGAAGCCACAAAGGCCGCAAAGCCAAGCATAGGTTCGGGAACAGATGAAGCATACAATCGCCCTGGTCGATGACGACCGCAATATCCTCACCTCCGTGCAGATGACGCTGGAGGCGGAGGGGTTCCAGGTCCGCACCTATACCGACGGCGAGTCAGCCCTGCAGGCGCTGCTGGCCAAGCCGGCGGATCTGGCGGTGCTGGATATCAAGATGCCGCGCATGGACGGCATGGAGCTGCTGCAGAAGCTGCGCGCGCGCACCGCGATGCCGGTGATCTTCCTCACGTCCAAAGATGACGAGCTGGACGAGTTGATGGGCCTGCGCCTCGGCGCGGACGACTACATCACCAAGCCCTTCTCCCAGCGCCTGCTGCTGGAGCGCATCCGCGCTTTGCTGCGCCGGCACGACGCCACACGCGCCGAGGCCACCGGCACCGCGCCTGCCAGCGTGATCACCCGCGGCGACCTGACCCTGGACGAGACCAAGCACCAGTGCCTCTGGAAGGGCAAGGACATCCAGCTGACCGTGACCGAGTTCCTGCTGGTGAAGGCGCTGGCGCATCGGCCCGGCATGGTGAAGTCCCGCGACCAGCTAATCGACGCCGCCTATGGCGAGAACGTGTATGTGGATGACCGCACCATCGACAGCCATGTGAAGCGGCTGCGCAAGAAATTCCGCAATGTCGACGGCGAGTTCGACCAGATCGAGACGCTCTACGGCATCGGCTACCGCTACAAGGACGCCTGATCCTGCACCGCAAACCCCGCATCTCGCGCCTGCTGCGCGACATCCTTCTCGTCAACCTGCTGCCGGTGGCACTGATCTTCGCGGCGCTGCTGTATCTGGACCAGTACCAGCAAGGGCTGCTGGCGGCGGAAGTCTCGGCCCTGCGCGAGCAGGCGCGCATCTATGCCGGAGCCATCGCCCAGACGGCGGTGCAGGTGAATAACGGCCAGCCGGCGGTGAACCCCGATCAGGCGCAGCCGCTGCTCTACTCGCTGACCGAGCCGACGCCCAACGCCCAGGCGCTGATCTACGGGCCGGACGGCACGCTGATCGCCAATTCCCGCGTGCATCCCGGCGCAGGCGGGGCCATCGTCACCGCGCCGCTCGCCGCCCCGCCGCCGCCTGGCTTCGTGAGCCGGGTGGTCGGCTTCATTTACGACCATCTTTCCGGCTCCGTGACCGGAAACGAGGACGAGTCTGGGCTGATCGGCTCCGGCGCCGGGCAGGACCCGAACACCCTGGGGTGGCAACCGGACGCCCGCACCGTGCTGCAGCTCACCTCCGCCGCGGCGGGCCAGGAGACACCGCCCTTCGTGCGGCGCGATGCCGCGGGGCTGCTGCTGGTAACCGTGGCCGAGCCGGTGGAGCGAAGCCAGCAGGTGATCGGCACCGTGCTGCTGACGCGCGAGGCGAGCGAAGTGGATTCCGCCGTGCTGGCGGTGCGGATTTCCATTCTCGGCCTGTTCGCCCTGGCGCTGGGGCTTACGGTGATCGTGTCCTTCTACCTCTCCCGCACCATCGCCGGCCCGATCTCGCGCCTGGCCGGCGCGGCGGAGCGCATGAGCGAGGGCCGGGCCCGGGCGCAGAAGCTGCCCGAGGCGGTAACCGGGCGCAACGACGAGATCGGCACGCTGGCCCGCACGCTGGAAAGCTCGGCGCAGGCGCTCTGGGCGCGCATGGACGCGATCGAGAAATTCGCCGCCGACGTGTCGCACGAGATCAAGAACCCGCTCTCCTCGATCCGTTCCGCGATCGAGACGCTCACGCGCGTGGAGGACCCGGCGCGGGCCTCGCGGCTGCTTGCCATCATCACCCAGGACGTGCAGCGGCTCGACCGGCTGATTTCCGATATTTCCGACTCCTCCAGGCTGGACGCGGAGCTTTCCCGCAGCCGGTACGAGATCGTGGACATGGCACGGATGCTGGCGACGCTTGCCGAAATCCATGACGCCACACGCAAGGAGGGCAGCCCCTTCATGGAGGTGGACGCGCCGGTTGAGGGGCTTTACGTGCGCGGCTCCGAGACGCGGCTGGTGCAGGTGCTGCGCAACCTGATCGGCAACGCCATATCCTTCTCGCCGTCTGGGGCAAAGATCTATCTGCGCGGGCGCGAGACCGGCGGGTTGATCGAGCTGACGGTGGAGGATGAAGGCCCGGGCATCCCCGACGGAAAGCTGGACAGCATCTTCGACCGCTTCTATTCCGAGCGGCCGCAGAGCGAGCAGTTCGGCAGCCATTCGGGGCTGGGGCTCTCCATCTCGCGCCAGATCGTGGAGGCGCATCAGGGCCGCATTTCGGCCGAGAACCGCCGCGACGAGGAGGGGAAGGTCATCGGCGCGCGTTTTGTCATCAGGCTGCCGAAAGCAGGGGAGTAGAAGAAATGCTGACCGTCATTGACCATCCGCTGGTGCAGCACAAGCTCACCATGATGCGCAAGAAGGACACCACCACCGGGGATTTCCGCCGCCTGGCGCGCGAGATCTCGCTGCTGCTGGGCTACGAGGTGCTGCGCGACCTGCCGCTGGAGCCGATCACCATCGAGACGCCGCTGGAGGAGATGCAGGCGGTGCAGGTGCAGGGCAAGAAGCTGTGCTTCATTTCCATCCTGCGCGCCGGCGAGGGCATCCTGGACGGCATACTGGACCTCGTTCCCTCCGCGCGCATCGGCCATGTCGGGCTGTACCGCGACCCCGAGACGCATGAGCCAGTGGAGTATTACTTCAAGGTGCCAGACGCACTGGAAGAACGGCTCTGCGTGGTGGTGGACCCGATGCTGGCCACCGGACATTCCGCCGCCGCCGCGATAACCAAGCTGAAAGAAGCAGGGGCGAAGCACATCAAGCTGGTGTGCCTGATCGCGGCACCCGAGGGCGTGGCGGCGTTCGAGGCCGTGCATGCCGATGTGCCGATCTACACCGCCGCGCTGGACCGGCAGCTGGACGACCACGCCTATATCCGCCCGGGGCTGGGTGATGCGGGCGACCGGCTTTTCGGGACGAAGTAGCTAAAACCGGGGCGAGCGCCAGCGCGCCAGCGCCCGGTTGATCGCCTCGGCCAAGTCGCGCTTCTGCGCCGCACCCAGGGCGCGGCCAATCTCCTGGCGCTCGGCCTGGGCGCGGATGATCAGGCGCGGCACGGTGCCGGGGTGTTCCTCCAGTTCGGCCCGGGCCCAGCCCGGCGGAAGCGAAGCCACGGTTTTGCGCCCGGAAGGGGTGATGCGGGTGATCTCGACCGCGTCTTCGCCCAGGCGGATGATCTCTCGCGCCCGGGCAGCACGGGCATTGAGCCAGAACAGCACCGCGGCCAGCGCAAGCTCGGCGCCGTTGAAGCCGATCACCGGCCAAGCCCCGAGCAGGTACATCAGCGTGGTGACATAGAGCGAGCCTGCCGCCATGGCCCCCAGCACCGCCAGCAGCGCCCCGCGCGAAAGGCTGCGATGCGGCCTCAGATCAGCCTCGAAGAACAGCCGGCTGGCGGGCTTGGCGGCGGATGCGTCCATGCCGCATACATCGTGCATCGTGCCGCTTGCCCCAAGGACCAGATGCCAAAATTGATGAAACGGGCGGATATTCCCGCCTTCCTCACCGCCATCGCCGCGGGCAATCCGGACCCGAAAACCGAGCTGCACTACGCAACCCCGTTCCAGCTCCTCGTCGCCGTGGTGCTCTCGGCACAGGCGACCGACGTGGCGGTG
>DATIWS010000141.1:0-5677 GCA_035519275.1 Acidocella sp.
GTCCGGGATTGTCTAATCCAGCTTCCACTCGGCGCGGATACGCTCCGGCGACGCGCCGAACCACCGCTTGCAGGCGCGGCTGAATGGGCTCAGCTCGGCATAGCCGAGCAGCTGCGCGATGCTGGAGAGCGAAAGATGCGGAAACCGCAGATAGCTCTCCGCGAGCACGCGGCGCACATCCTGCACCGCTCCGGCATAGGTCAGCCCCATGTCGCTCAGGCGGCGTTGCAGCGTCCAGCGAGCGACGCCCAGGGCCGTAGCCACTTCTTCCATGGGCGGTGAGCCCTCTGGCAGGCGGGAGCGGATTTCCGCCCGCAGCCGTTCCGGCAGGGGCACCACGCCATGCGGGAGGCGGCGCATGAAAGTATCGGCCAGCAGCCGGGAGAAGGTGGCGGCATCAGCGCCCGGCATCGGCCGGCGTAAATCCCCGGGGCGGAACACCAGCGCGTTGGTGCGCTGGCCAAAAAACACAGGGGCGCCGAAAATCTCCTCATGGACGACGGCATCCTCCGGGGCCGGGTGCTCGAAATGCACCTCCTCCGGTACGAAATTCCGGCCATAGGCCTGGCGCAACAGGTTCTGGAACATGGCGATGGTCAGCTCCGCATCCTGGCGGCGGGCGAAAATCCGCCAGTCGAGAATGCGGTATTCCAGACGCAGCAGCTCGCCCTCGGCAATCAGCCGCACCTCGCTGGCTTCCTGGTGCAGGGGGAAAAGATCGGCGAATTGCCGCAGTGCGGTGCCGATGGTCGGCGCGGCAAGCGCGATGTCCCCCACCAGCCCATGGCTGGAGGCCGGGAATTGCCGCCCGTAGCGCAGGCCGAAATCCGTGTATCCCGTAACCCGTGCCGCGCGCTCCATCATGTCCACATAGGTGGCCAGGGAAATGCTACCCTCAGCCGTGGTATCCAGACGGCCGGCATCAATGCCGGCCGGCCCCATGATTCTGTCAGCATCCGCCCCAAGCTGGGACAGGAACGGCAACAGCCCCGCCGTGGCCACCAGTGCCACCTGTGCCCCCTGGGCTGTCCTCGCCAAATGGCTCATCTCAGTTCAACTCCGCTGCGCTGGCGGTATGACTCGGTTTTTTCCCTGAGCCGAGAGCCTAGAACGCCGCAGACTACCGCGCAACCCGCCCGGACTCGCCGATCAGCTTCTGCGCCAGCAGCACCGGAACGGCGGTGAACAGGATGATCGCAAACACCACCACATTCACCTCCGGCAGCTTCTGCCCGAGGCGGATGGCGCCGAAAATCCAGAGCGGCAGTGTGTTCTGCGCCCCGGCGGTGAAGGTGGTGACGATCACTTCGTCGAACGAGAGGGCAAAGGCCAGCAGCGCGCCAGCACCGATGGCGCTCGCCATCATCGGCAGTTGCACACGGCGGAAGGTGAGGAACGCATCCGCACCCAGATCGGCCGACGCCTCGCTGAGCGAGCGCGGCATGCGCCGCAGCCGTGCGACCACGTTGTTGTAGACGATGACGACGCAGAACGTGGCGTGACCGGCGACGATCGTCCAGAACGAGAGATTGAGGCCCCAGAACGCGAAATACGCGGCGAGCGCCATGCCGGTGAGAATGCCGGGCAGGGCGATCGGCAGCACGGCGATGAAGCTGACGACCTCCTTCACGGCGGATTTCATCCGTGCCACCGCCATGGCCGCCAGCGTGCCGAGCAGGATCGCCATGACCGTCGCCAATATGGCCACTTCCAGCGACAGGGTCAGTGCCTGGCGGATCGCGTCGTCATTCCACGTATCGGCGAACCAGTGCAGCGCGAAGCCGGTGATCGGCCAGGCTGGAATTGGCGCCGCCGAAAAGGCATAGGCGATGATGATGACGATGGGGAGGAACAGGAACCCCATAATCGCGGCCACGGCCACCCAGATCCAGGTTTCAGAGCGCATCGAAGGCCCCCATTCGCCGTGCGATCAGCAGGAACACGGCCATGACCCCGAGCGGCAGCGCGGCATAAGCCGCGGCGAAGGGGATGTTATTGGTGACACCGACATTCGCGTACACGACATTGCCGATGAAGTCGGAACCCTGGCCGCCGACGAGCATGGGCGTCACGTAGTCGCCAAGCGTCAGCGAGAAGGTGAAGATCGCCCCGGCCACCATGCCCGGCAGCGCCATGGGCAGGATCACGCGGCGGAAGGTCGCCAGGCCGTGCTCACCAAGATCGGCCGAGGCTTCCAGCAGGCTCGGCGGAATCCGTTCGACCGACGCCGCCACGGGCAGGATCATGAACGGCAGCCACAGATAGGAGAAGACGATCCACATCGCCCAGTTGCTGTAGCCAATGTGCAGGCCGGGCATGCCGATTTCCGCCAGCGCCCAGTTCAGCAGCCCGTCATGCGCCAGGATTAGGCGCCATGCGTAAACACGGGCGAGATAGCTGGACCACAGCGGCACCATCACCATCGCCATCAGCGCGGCGCGCAGCTTCGGCCCCGCGAGGCGGATCATGGCGTAGGCCACAGGCCAGGCCAGGACGATGTCGGTGAACGTGACGGCGGCAGCGATGCCGATCGTGCGTAGGCCGATCTTGGTGTAGATCGCGTCAGCCAGCAATTGCTGGAAATTGGTGAAGGAAAAGCCGGGAATCAGGTCGCCGCTCAGGCTGTCCACTGTCCAGAAGGAGGTGACGAACAGCGCGCCGATCGCGGCCAGATACAGGCAGGCGAACCAGATGATGGGTAGGCCGAGCAGGGCGGCATTCGCCGCCCCCTCGTGCCGCCAGCCGAACGCAGAGAGAAACCGCTGCATTTTTAGCCTTTAATGCTCTGCCATTCGCGCTGCCAGGCGGTGTAGTCCAGGCAGTCGTTCTTGCCATTGCCGCACTCGGTACGCGGGGTCTTCCAGAACTTGATCTGGTCGAAGTACGAGGCCGGGGCGTTGGCGTGATATTGCGCGCAAGCGCCGGGCTGTTGCGCGTCCATCTCCTTGCAGGCCAGGGTGTTGGCCGGCGTCTCGCCGAAGTAGATCGCCTGCTGGGCCTGCACTTTCGGCGTGGTCACCCAGTTGATCCACTCATAGGCGCAGTTGGGGTGCGGGGCCTTGGCGGAGACCATCCAGGTATCGGCCCAGCCCGTGGCGCCTTCCGCCGGGATGGTGTCCGCCACCGGCACCTTGGAGGCCTGCAGCGTGTTGGTCTGGTACGGCCACGCCGCGCCCACCACGGCATCGCCCGAGGTGAAGAGCTGGATCTCATCCGAGGCCAGGGCCCAGTACTTCTTGATCAGCCCGGCCTGAGACTTCAGGAGTTTCACCGCCGCGTCCATCTGCGTCTGGTTCAGCTCATACGGGTCGGTGATGCCGAGCGAAGGCTGGGTCTTGGACAGATACAGCGCCGCATCGGCGATCTGGATCGGGTTGTCCGGCACGGTGATCTGGCCCTTGTATTTCGGGTCATAGACCACGCTCCACGAGGTGGGCGCGGTGGGGAACACCTTGGTGCTGTAGAGCAGCGTGTTCGGGCCCCATTCGTAGGAGACGCCGTAATGCACGCCCTTCACCGTGTTGAAGTCCGGGCCCTGCAGCTGCGGAATGAAGTTCTTCCAGGCGGGAATCAGCGCGATGTTGATGGGCTGGACGTTGTGGCCATAGATTAGGCGCAGCGTGGCGTCGCCCGAGGCGGAGACAACGTCGTACTGGCTGCCGCCGCCGGAGCGCATCAGCGCCACCATCTCGTCGGAGGAGCCGGCGTACTTGGCATGCACCTGGCAACCCGTCGCGGCTTCGAACGGCTTCACCCAGTCATCCTGGGCATAGCCTTCCCAGGCGACGACGTTGAGCACGCCCTCGCCCTTGCCGATGGACTGCAGCGGCTGCACCGCCGCCGCGCCCTGCACGAAGGGCAGCGACACGGACAGGCCCAATGCCGCCCGCGCGATCGTCTTTTTCATGCCGTCCTGCATCTTACCTCTCCCTAGTTTTCGATCTTTCTTGCCGCGTCCTGCGGCCAGGCCGCCAGCACGGCATCGCCCACCACCAGACGCAGGCGCTCACCCAAGGGCCGCGTGTTGCTTTCCATCACGTGCAGGGTGGTGCTGTCCGCCAGAACCACCTGGTAGCGCGTCACCGCGCCGAGATATGTCGCCTCGTGCACGATGCCCTCGCGCGCCTGGAAGTTTTCCGGCGCGGCGGAACCCGGCGCCAACAGCTGGATCTTTTCCGGCCGCAGCAGCGTGGTGCCGCCCAGCAGGTTGGAACTGCCCACGAAATCTGCGACGAAAACGCTGGCCGGGCGCTCGTACAGGTCGAACGCCGTGCCGATCTGCTCGATCCGCCCCTTGGAGAACACCGCAATGCGGTCACTCATGGAAAGCGCCTCATCCTGGTCATGCGTCACGTAGATAAATGTGATGCCCGTATCGTGCTGCAAGCGCTTCAGTTCGATCTCCATCTGGCGTCGCAGCTTCAGATCCAGCGCGCCCAGAGGCTCGTCCAGCAGCAGCACGCGCGGCTTGTTCACCATGGCACGGGCCAGGGCCACACGCTGGCGTTGACCGCCGGAGAGCTGCGTCGGCTTGCGCCCGCCGTAATCCGCCAGCTGCACGGCGGCGAGCGCTTTCTCGGCCTCGGCATGGGCTTCCGCCTTTGGCATCTTCTTCGCCCGCAGCCCGTAGGCGACGTTCTCGATCAGCGAAAGGTGCGGGAACAGCGCGTAATCCTGGAACACAGTGTTCACCTGGCGGGCAAAGGGCGGCAGCTCCGCCACATCCTCGCCATCGAGCATGATCCGCCCTGTATCGGGCCGCTCAAACCCGGCGATCAGGCGCAACGTTGTTGTCTTGCCGGAGCCAGAGGGGCCGAGCAGGGTGAAGAACTCGCCCGCGTATACGGTGAGGTCGAGTTGTGCCAGCGCCACCGCGCCGCCATATGACTTGGCGACGCCTTCCAGCTGCACGATGGGCGGTTTACCGGTAGCCAAGTTTGCTTATCTCCCTTGTAGTTCCGCCATGCTGGCATGGCTGGCCGCGCCATTGGTTGACCATGGAACACAAGGCGGCTTGTGTTCGATGGTCAACTGGCTCCCGGTTCACTTGGCGGATAACCGAACTATATTAAGGAGGAGTTTCCATGTCGAATCATCTTAAATTCTACATCAATGGGGAATGGGTAGCCCCGGTGGTGCCGAACAACATCCCGGTCATCGACCCCTCCACCGAACAGCCCTTCACCGAAATTTCCGGCGGCTCCAGCGCTGATGTGGACAAGGCCGTGGCCGCGGCGAAGGCCGCATTCAAGACGTTCTCCAAGACCAGCAAACAGTACCGGCTGGACCTGCTGAAGCGCTGCCTGGAAATCTATAACCGCCGCTACGACGAGATCGCCGAAGCCTGCACGCGCGAGATGGGCGCCCCGCTGTCCTTTTCCAAGGAGGCCCAGGTCTTCGTCGGCCAGGGGCATTTCCAGGCGCTGATCGACACGGTCGAGACGTTCGAGTTCCATGAGACCCGCGGCACCACCCGCGTGGCGCTGGAGCCGATCGGCGTTTGCGGGCTCATCACCCCGTGGAACTGGCCGCTGAACCAGATCGTCTGCAAGGTCGCACCGGCGCTCGCTGCAGGCTGCACCATGGTGCTCAAGCCGTCCGAAATCGCCCCGACCAACGCCATCATCTTCGCCGAGATCCTGCACGAGGCGGGGGTTCCGGCCGGCGTGTTCAACCT
>DATIWS010000142.1:0-5901 GCA_035519275.1 Acidocella sp.
ACGGAGATCCGCCCCGTCGAGCACCAGGTGGACGACCTGCTGGGCGAATGCCGCAAGACCGTGGCCCTAGGCGGGCGCGTGCTTGTCACCACGCTCACCAAGCGCATGGCCGAGGACCTCACGGAGTATCTCGGCGAGCAGGGGCTGAAGGTGCGCTACCTGCACTCGGATGTGGACACGCTGGAGCGGATCGAGATCATCCGCGATTTGCGCCTGGGCGCCTACGACGTGCTGGTGGGGATCAACCTGCTGCGCGAGGGGCTGGATATTCCCGAATGTATGCTCGTCGCCATTCTGGATGCCGACAAGGAGGGTTTCCTGCGCTCCGTCACCTCGCTGATCCAGACCATCGGCCGCGCGGCGCGCAATGTGGATGGCCGGGTGATCCTGTACGCGGACACCATGACCCGCAGCCTGAAACAGGCTCTGGATGAAACCGCCCGCCGCCGGACGAAGCAAATCGCCTGGAACGAGGCGCACGGCATCACCCCCCAGAGTGTGAAGAAGAATATCGGCGAGGTCATCCACTCGGTGTTCGAGCAGGATTACGTCACCGTGGCGCCGGTGAAGGACAGCGCCGCGGACGAGTTCGTCGGCAAGGACCTCGGCTCGGTGATCGCCACGCTGGAGACGCGCATGCGCAAGGCGGCGGCGGATCTGGAGTTCGAGGAGGCAGCGAGGCTGCGCGACGAGATCAAGCGGCTGGAGGCGCTGGCGCTGGGGCTGGAACCGCCGCCCATGCCGCGCTCCGCTCCCCGCCCGCGCGGCCCCACGCCGCTCGGGCCCGGCGGCGGCGGGTACGACCCGGCCAGCCGCAAGGGCAGGGGGCGCAAGCCGCGCTGAACCTCCGTCCGCCGGAATGGCATTGCCGGAGGCGCTGATCTGCCGTAACATTCCGGGACAAAAATCAAGGAGGTTGCGGTCATGCTCCGGCGTTATCTCGGCGCGTCCCTGGCCCTGGCTTTGCTGCTGTCCGCCGCGCCCGCGGCGCGGGCCGACAGCACCCCGCAGACGGAATCGGAGGGCCTGAGCAAGCTGCAGGCCATGGTGAACAACCTCGGCTACACCACCGATCTTGCCAGCGACAAGCAGTCCTTCGCCATACAGTGGAACGGGGATTACAACTACCGTGTGCATTTCGACCTCTCGAAGGACGGCACGCTGGCCTATGCTTATGTGAATATCGCAACCTACAAACCCGCCGATATGGCGAAGCTCGACCTCAGCAAGCTGCTGGAGGTGAACGACATTGGGGATTTCTACTTCTCAATGGAAAGCGGCACCGCTGGCGAGTCGCTCTACGCCAACGCGGTCATTCCGCTGAGCGGTCTCACCCCGCAAATGCTGCGCACCACGCTGGACGGCCTCAACGACAAGCTCAACAGCAGTTCCAAGGTGTGGGACACCAGCCGCTGGAAGAAATAAGCGCCTCGCCCGGGGTTTGACGGCCCGGCGGGCAAGCGGGAAGATAGGCGCATGAGATACGCTTTCGCCCTGCTCGCTTTGCTCATCCCCGGCCTTGCGCAGGCCGATGGCCTGACCGGCCAGCACGCGCTCTACGCGCTCACCCTGTCCAAGCTGCGCACGCATGACATCACCGGCGCCACCGGGCAGATGAGCTTCGACGTGGTGGATGGCTGCACCGGCTGGGGGACGACCCAGCACCTTACGCTGATCATCCGCAATGTCGACGGAACGCTGAACAAAACGGTGAGCGACTACATCACCTGGGAAAGCAAGGACGGCAAAACCTTCAGCTTCACCCTGCGCGAGAGCGATAATGACGGCAAGGAGCAGATCGACGACGCCGGCACCGCCACGCGCAATCCGGATGGATCGGGCCTTGTCACCTACACCACCCCAGCCAACACCACGCTGAAGCTGCCGCCGGGCACGCTGTTCCCCATGCAGCATACCGAGGCGCTGCTGGCCGCCGGCCGTGCCGGGCAGAAATTCATTGCCCCGCCTTTGTTCGACGGCACCTCCGCCGATGGCGCGCAGGCCACCTTCATCACCGAGCTCGGGTACCACAAGCCGGAAAAAACCGCCTGGCCCGCGCTGGACAACGTTGCCAGCGCCGATGTCGACATCGCCTTCTATGAGCGCAAGAACGACGACGAGACGCCGAATTTCCGCACCTCGATGCGCTATTTCGAGGATGGTGTCGCCACCGGTCTGGCACTGGATTTCGGTGATTTGGAGATGACGGGCAAGCTCACGCGCCTGACCATTCCGACTTCGCCCTGCGCGGGGAAATAGGCGCGGCTGTTACAGCCGCAGCTTGGCGCGGCCGAAATGGTTGCCGCCATCGACCAATTTTTGCAGGAGCAGAATGAATGTCTTGCGGTCGCGCGGGGGCAGGGCCTCCAGCGCGCGTTCGCTCGCGCGTTTGACCGGCTCCTGCGCCCTGGCCAGCAGGGTCTTGCCGGTCGCTGTCAGGCTCAGCAGCTTCTGCCGGCGGTCGGTCCGGCTGGTCACGCGGCGGAGATAACCATTCTCCTCCAGCCGGGCGACGATGCTTGCCATGGTCGCGCGGTCCACGCCGCGTTCCTCTGCCGCCGTGGACTGGGCGATGCCCGGTTGCGCGGCGATGGCCAGCATGACGCCAAACTGAGTTGGCGTGATGTCCAGCGCCTCGCATTCCTCGGCGAACAGCGCCAAGACAATCTGGTGCAGGCGGCGGACCAGGAACCCGGCATGGGCCGCGGCACGGTGGTCGGGCAGGGTTGCTTCCAATTCACTGTCCATGAAATCAACCAAATCCTGTTCAATGAAGTATGAATGTTAATTATACGGCAATAAATCGTTTCTGTCTCATGACAAAAATCAATCAGACAACCCCAGGGAACAAAAAAGAAGTTGAATCAGCATTATCTGAACGGCTCGTCTTTTAACGGCTGCGCGACAGGCAGCGTGGCGGCCACGCCAGGATGCGGCTCCTGGCATGGCCTGGCATATTACACTGAGAAATACTTCGCGTGCCGGTTCAGCAGCACGATGGCGCTGGTGGACTGCTCGGGGTGCAGCTGGAACTCGTCGGAAAGCGAGACGCCGATGCGCTCCGCCCCCAGCAGCCTGAGCAGTTGTGCCTGGTCCTCCAGCTTGGGGCAGGCCGGGTAGCCGAAGGAGTAGCGCGAGCCGCGATAGGATTGCTGGAGCAGCTTGTCCATATCGCGGTCATCCTCGGCGGCGAAGCCCAGCTCCGAGCGGATGCGCTTATGCGTGTACTCAGCCAGCGCCTCGGCCATTTCCACCGAGAGCCCGTGCAGATACAGATAGTCCTGGTAGCGGTTGGCCTCGAACCACTCGCGCGCGACCTCGGAGGCGCGCTGCCCCATGGTCACCACCTGCAGACCGATCACCCCGCGGCCATCCTCGATATCCGGGAGGAAGTCGGCGATGCACTCGCCATCCTGGCGCGGCTGGCGGGGCAGGGTGAAGCGGGCCGCCTCGGTCGTGCCGTCCTCCTCGAACAGGATGAGATCGTTGCCCTGGCCCGCGGCCTTCCAATAGCCGTAGATCGCCTGCGGGTGCAGGATATGCTCGGCCTCGCAGATATCGAGCATGCGCTTCATCACGGGCCGCAGCTCTTGGCGCGCCCAGCCCAGGAAATCCTCCAGGCTCTTGCCCTGCTTGCGGAAACCCCACTGGAACTGGAACAGCGAGCGCTCGTTGATGAACGGCACCACCGCCTTGGGCGCGGCCTCGATCACCTTCGGGCCCCAGAAGGGCGGGGCGAGGGCGGGTTCATCCGTGTTCAGCCGGCGGCGGCGGGTCTGTACCTCCTTCACGTCCACGGGCGCGAAGGCAGCCTCCGCAGCGGTGCCCAGCGCGCGCTTGGTGTTGCGCGCCTTGCCCGCGCGCTTGGTCTGTATGGCGGCGAGGTAATCGTCGAACCCGTTGCCGGAGATGCGGTCCATCAGGTGCAGCCCGTCGAACGCGTCGCGCGCGTAAGCCACGCGGCCGGAAGCGTAGGAGGCGACGCAGTCTTCCTCGACGTAGTTGCGTGTCAGCGCAGCACCTCCGAGCACCACCGGGATTTCGAGCCCGAGGCGGGACATTTCCTCCAGGTTCTCGCGCATCACCACGGTGGATTTCACGAGCAGGCCGGACATGCCGATGGCATGGGCGTTATGCGCCTTCGCCGCCGCCACCATATCTGCCAGCGGCACCTTGATGCCGAGATTGATGACCTTGTAGCCGTTATTGGTGAGGATGATGTCGACGAGGTTCTTGCCGATATCGTGCACGTCGCCCTTCACCGTGGCGAGCACCATGATGCCGCGCTCCTCGCCCTCCACCCTCTCCATCAGCGGCTCAAGATGGGCGACGGCGGCTTTCATCGTCTCGGCCGATTGCAGTACGAAGGGCAGCTGCATCTTGCCAGCGCCGAACAGCTCGCCCACCACCTTCATGCCATCGAGCAGGATGTTGTTGATGATTTCGAGCGGCTTGTAGGTTTTCAGCGCCTCGTCCAGCTCCGCGTCCAGCCCCTTGCGGTCGCCATCCACGATGCGGTCCTTCAGGCGTCCTTCCACCGTGTCGGCGCGCTTCTTCTTGGTCGCGTCGGCGGCCTTGCGGTCGGCGAACATCTCCAGCAGCTTCTGCAGCGGATCATAGCCCTCGGTGCGGCGGTCGAAGATGAGGTCCTCGCACACCTTCACCTCTTCCGGATCGATCATGTGCAGCGGGCGGATCTTGCTCACATGCACGATCGCCCCGGTCATGCCCGCCTTCACCGCATGGTCCAGGAATACCGAGTTCAATACGGCGCGCGCGGCGGGATTCAGTCCGAAGGAGATGTTGGAAAGGCCGAGGATGATCTGGATATCCGGGAACTCGTCGCGGATCGCCTTGATGCCCTCCAGCGTCCACAGGCCGAGCTTGCGGTCATCCTCGTTGCCGGTGGCAATGGTGAAGGTCAGCGGGTCGATCAGCAGATCCGACTGCGGTAGCCCGTATTTGTTGCAGGCAAAATCCACCAGCCGGCGGGCGATGCGCAGCTTGTCGCCCGCCTCCTTGGCCATGCCGACTTCGTCGATGGTGAGTGCGATGACCGCAGCGCCGAATTTCTTGGCCAAAGTCAGCCGCTCATGCGCGTGGTGCTCGCCATCCTCGAAATTGATCGAGTTGATGATCGGCTTGCCGCCATGCAGCTTCAGCGCCGCCTCGATCACCGGCGTCTCGGTGGAATCGATCACCAACGGCGCGTTCACCGACGAGGTAAAGCGGGTGATGACCTCGCTCATCTCCTTGATCTCGTTGCGGCCGACAAAGGCGGTGCAGATGTCCAGCGCGTTGGAGGCTTCCGCCACCTGCTCGCGGCCCATGGCCACGCAGCCATCCCAGTCGCCGGTTTCCTGCAGTTCGCGCCATTTCTTCGAGCCATTGGCGTTGCAGCGCTCGCCGATGGAGAAATACGAGTTCTCCTGCCGCAGTGGCACCGCGCCGTACAGGCTGGCGACGGCGGGCACGAAGTGGAATTTGCGAGCAACCGGGGCAGGGCGGTGGTTGCCCAGCTTCTTCAGCATCGCATCCAGCGCCTGGATGTGCGGGATGCTAGTGCCGCAGCAGCCGCCGATGAGGTTCACCCCGTCCTCGACGACGAAGCGCTCCACCCAGCTCGCCATCTCGGCGCCGCCGAGCGGGTAGTGGGTCTTGCCGTCTACCAGTTCCGGCAGGCCCGCGTTTGGCTGCACGGAGATCTTGCCCGGCCAGTTCTGGCTCAAATAGCGCACGTGCTCGGCCATTTCCTGCGGCCCGGTGGCGCAGTTGAGGCCCATCAGCGGCACGTCCAGCGCGTGGATGACCGTGGCGGCGGCGGCGATATCCGGCCCGACCAGCAGCGTACCGGTGGTCTCCACTGTCACCTGCACGAAAATGGGCACGTTGCTCTTGGCC
>DATIWS010000143.1:0-3350 GCA_035519275.1 Acidocella sp.
TGCGGTGGAGTACGCCGACCAGAACCAAACGGACTATCGTGCGTTCATCAAGGC
Source organism: Acidocella sp. (assembly GCA_035519275.1). Lineage (GTDB taxonomy): Bacteria > Pseudomonadota > Alphaproteobacteria > Acetobacterales > Acetobacteraceae > Acidocella. The sequence continues at coordinate 55 of DATIWS010000143.1, forward strand.
GATCAGGGAAAAGCGTCTGGAGGTGAGCACTGACATTTAGTGTTGATTGGCGCGGCGTTTGCCGCACTATCGGCATTAACGGCTATACCCCCTTTGATTGAAGCCGGGGCAATGAAGACGTCGAAATGCGCGGAGGCGCGGGTTGGCTTTGCACTCCAGCAAGGCGAGGTATGGGCGGCTGGCAGCGGATGATTTGCGCCCATCCCATTCACAGCCGACATTGTCTGGACCTCGCGCCGATCTCCAGGCGGCGGTGCGCACGATCGATTGAACAGAGTTAGTTGGTTCATACAACCAATTGGACAGAAATACGTGCAAGGCACGGTCGGAGGGAACATGGACAACGAAAACAAGTGCCCGGTGACGGGCGGCGCTCACAAGCACATGACAGCTGGAACCAAGTCGAACCAAGACTGGTGGCCCAATCAACTGAAGCTGAGCATGTTGCACCAGCATTCCTCCAAGTCCAACCCCATGGGCGAGGCGTTCAACTACGCAGCGGAGTTCAAGAGCCTTGACCTGAATGCCGTCATCAAAGACCTCCATGCCCTGATGACGGATTCGCAAGACTGGTGGCCCGCTGATTTTGGCCACTACGGACCTTTGTTCATTCGCATGGCATGGCATAGCGCCGGCACGTACCGCGTCAGCGACGGTCGCGGCGGCGCGGGCTCCGGCGCACAGCGATTTGCGCCCATCAACAGCTGGCCGGACAACGTCAACCTCGACAAGGCGCGCAGGCTGCTTTGGCCGATCAAGCAAAAATACGGCTGCAAGATCTCCTGGGCGGACCTGATGATCCTCGCGGGCAACGTCGCGCTTGAATCGATGGGATTCAAGACGTTTGGCTTCGCTGGTGGCCGCGAGGACATCTGGGAACCTGAGGAGGATACTTACTGGGGGCCGGAAGACACATGGCTGGGTGACAAACGCTACTCCGGCGACCGGGATCTCGAAAATCCGCTCGCTGCCGTGCAGATGGGGCTGATTTACGTCAATCCGGAAGGCCCGAACGGCAACCCGGATCCGATCGCCGCGGTGCGGGACATTCGCGAGACCTTCGCGCGCATGGCGATGAACGACGAAGAGACGGTTGCGCTCATCGCTGGCGGTCACACCTTCGGCAAGACCCACGGCGCCGGCGATGCTGCACTGGTGGGTCCTGAGCCGGAAGCTGCCGGCGTCGAGGAGCAGGGGCTTGGCTGGAGGAGCAGCTTTGGCACAGGCAAAGGCGGTGACGCGATCACCAGCGGCCTGGAAGTCACCTGGACCGGCACGCCGACGAAGTGGAGCAACAACTACTTCTCGAACCTGTTCGGCTACGAATGGGAGCTGACCAAGAGCCCGGCTGGCGCGCACCAGTGGAAACCGAAGGGTGACGCGGGCGCCGGTACAGTGCCGGATGCCCACGACCCATCGAAGCGTCACGCGCCTTCCATGCTGACCACCGACCTCTCGTTGCGGCTCGACCCTGTCTATGAAAAAATTTCGCGGCGCTTCTATGAGAATCCGGATCAGTTGGCTGACGCATTCGCCCGGGCGTGGTTCAAGCTGACACACCGCGATATGGGGCCCTTGTCGCGTTATCTTGGTCCGCTCGTTCCTGCCGAGCCGCTGCTGTGGCAGGACCCCATTCCCGCTGTGGCTCACAAACTGATCGACGAGCAGGACATTGCCGCCCTGAAGGCCAAGCTTCTTGCATCCGGGCTGTCCATCTCCCAGCTGGTCACGACGGCCTGGGCTTCCGCGGCAACGTTCCGCGGCAGCGACAAGCGCGGTGGCGCGAACGGCGCACGTATTCGCCTGGCGCCGCAGAAGGATTGGGAAGTCAACCAACCGGCTGAACTGGCGAAGGTTATTCCGAAGCTGGAAGCGATCCAGAAGGAGTTCAGCGGCGCACAGTCCAGCGGCAAGAGGGTTTCGCTTGCTGACCTGATCGTTCTGGGCGGCTGTGCAGCCGTCGAGGCAGCCGCGAAGACGGCCGGACACGACGTGCAGGTTCCCTTCTCGCCGGGGCGCATGGACGCGGTGCAGGAGCAGACGGACGTGGTCTCGTTCGCCGTGCTGGAGCCAACCGCGGACGGGTTCCGCAACTACATCCGGAAGGGAGACGAGGGATCTGCGGCTGAGCTGCTGGTGGACAAAGCGCAGTTGATGACGCTGACCGCCCCTGAGATGACGGTTCTCATTGGTGGCATGCGCGCCCTGAATGCGAATTTTGGGCACTCGGAACACGGTGTTTTCACCGAGCGGCCCGAAACATTGACGAATGATTTCTTCGTGAACCTGCTCGACATGAAAAACAAGTGGCAAAAGTCCGCCACATCAGAGGGCCTGTTCGAGGGACACGACCGGGCGACGGGTGAACTCAAGTGGACTGGCACTCTTGTCGATCTGGTCTTTGGTTCGAACGCCCAGCTTCGGGCCATCGCGGAAGTCTATGCCTGTGACGACGCGCAGAAGAAGTTTGTGCGTGACTTTGTGGCTGCCTGGGGCAAGGTGATGAACCTTGACCGCTTCGACCTGGCTTGATCTCGGCAGGAAAATATTCCTTCGAGGGCTCCCATAGCGCCGCCGAACTCGGCCCGTCCACCCGTTTGCCGGCGGCGCGATTCGTGGCTCAAACTCCCGCGCCACACCTCCGCGAGCGACAGGCCAGCCCGGACCAGCTCCCCCATTTGCCGCGGCAGACGCCCCCAACGAAGCTTAAGGGTGTCCATCAAATTTGACGCACGTCAACTCCAGGTTGCTGGTTCTGGGCGGCGCCATCAATGCTGTTACCGCAGCGCCGGCACCCGCGCAGGCATCTAGCACTCAGTTGCAGTTTTGATTTAAGGCGGCCGAAGACCTATGAGGCCTTGAGAAAAGGCAATGTCGTGAAGGAGAGCTGATGACTAAGGAAACGGCAAAGCGAGGGGCAGACGCCTTGTCGCTCGACGGTGTGCGCGTGATCGATCTTGCGGTTGGACCGCTTGCCGCGATCGGCCGTCTCCTGGCTGAGCTGGGCGCGGATGTCATCCGCGTCGAGCCGCCCGAAGGGGCCGCGGACCGCCGGGAAGGCCTGCTGGCGGGTGGTGTCAGCCTTGGCTTTGCCGCCGCTAATCTCGGCAAGCGGGCGGTCGCGCTTGATTTTGGTACCGCCGAAGGCCGGGACAATTTTGCGGCGCTGGTCGGTACCGCCGATATTCTTATCGAAAACACCCGCCCCGGCTCGGCGGAGGCAGCGCTCCTGGACGTGTCGGGCATTCACGCCCGCCATCCTGCCTTGGTGATCCTCTCCGCCACCGATTTCGGCC
>DATIWS010000144.1:0-3231 GCA_035519275.1 Acidocella sp.
CACGGTGCCGCGGCCATGATAAGTAGAGCCGCATGAGCGCCAAGATTTTCATTGACGGTCAGGCCGGTACCACCGGGCTTGGCATCGCCCAGCGGCTTGCCGCGATCCCCCAGATCAGCCTGGTGACGCTGGACGACGCGCGCCGCAAATCGCCCGAGGCCCGCGCGGCGGCCATGGCGGAGGCCGACCTCACCGTGCTGTGCCTGCCCGATGACGCGGCGCGCGAGGCGGTGGCGCTGGCGCCGGAGGGCACGCGGCTGCTGGATGCCAGCACCGCGCACCGCATTGCGCCCGGCTGGGTGTACGGCTTCCCCGAACTGGCTCCGGGCCAGGGGCAGGCCATCGCCAAGGCCCGGCTGGTGGCGAATCCGGGCTGCTACGCCACCGGCGCCATCGCGCTGCTGCACCCGCTCGTCGCGCTGGGGCTGCTGGGGCCCCTCCAGGCGCTCAGCATCAACGCCGTGTCCGGCTATTCCGGGGGCGGCAAGGCGATGATCGCGGCGCATGAGGCGCAGGGCGGCCCGGCTTTCGAGTTGTATGCGCTGGGGCTGGCGCACAAGCATATCCCCGAAATCATGCAGTATTCCGGCATTAACCGGCGGCCGATTTTTGTGCCATCCGTCGGGCATTTCGCGCAGGGCATGCTGGTCTGCATTCCGGTGTTTCTGGACCAGCTGTCGGGAGCCCCCACGGCGCAGCGCATCGCGGAGGCGTATTGCGATTATTACGCCGGAGCGCAGAATGTCGTGGCGCATTCCGGCATGTGGACGGAGAATTTGCAGCCCGAGGCGCTGAACAATACGGACAAGCTGGAGGTTTTCGTCTGCGCCAATCAGGCGCAGGGGCAGGCGGTGCTGATCGCCCGGCTGGATAATCTCGGCAAGGGCGCCTCGGGTGCCGCGGTGCAGAACATCAACCTGATGCTGGGAGGCGCCAATGTCTGAGGCGCAGAAACCGGGCGGGCTGCTCTATGCGCTGGGCGATCTGAAGCCGCAGATTGACCCCACCGCCTGGATCGCCCCGACGGCGGTGCTGATCGGCGATGTGCGTGTCGGGCCGGGCGCGAATATCTGGTTCAACTGCGTGCTGCGCGGTGACACCAACCCGATCATCGTCGGCGCCCGCAGCAATATCCAGGACGGCACGGTGATCCATGTCGACCATGGCGAGTATTTCACCGAGATCGGCGACGATGTGACAATCGGTCATGCCGCCATCGTGCATGCCTGCAAGCTGCGCGACCGCGCCTTCATCGGCATGGGCGCCACGGTGCTGGATGGCGCGGTGGTGGAGGAGGGCGGGATGCTCGCCGCGCGGGGGCTTCTGGCCGTGGGCAAGCGCATCGGCCGGCAGGAGTTGTGGATGGGCAGCCCGGCCAAATTCGCCCGGGTGATGAGCGATGCGGAGCGCGCCGGCTGGGATGAGACCGTGCCGCATTATGTTGGCCTGGCGGAGTCTTTCCGGCGCACGCTCAGGCCAACCGATTAATCTTCTTGGCAAATCTCGTCGCGCTCCTTACATTCGCGGCATGAACGACATGGATTTCGACACCGCCCTGATTACCGCCGCATTCTCGCTTGGCGCGGAGAAAGGGTGGCGCCATGTCTCACCCGCCGCCGCCGCCCGCCATGCGGGGCTGGATCTGGCGAAAGCCCGCACCGCCTATCCCTGCACCGGCGCGATCCTGAAGACATTCGGCAAGATTGCCGATGCCGTGGCGCTGAGCAACGCGCTCACCGAGGGCAGCGTGCGCGACCGGCTGTTCGACATCCTGCTCCGCCGGTTCGACTATTTGCAGATGCACCGCCCCGGCGTGCTGGCGCTGCTGCGCGCTCTGCCGGTCTGCCCGCCGCTGGCCTTCGTGATGGCGGAACTCAATCTTGCCTCCATGGGCTGGCTGCTGGAAGGCGCGGGGGTGGACGCCACCGGCCTGCGCGGCGCGCTGGCCAAGCGTGGCCTGCTGGTGGTCTGGGCCTATGGCGTCCGCGCCTGGGCCGAGGACGATAGCGAGGATCTCACCGCCACCATGGCGGCGGTGGACAAGGCGCTTGCGCGGGCCGAGTCGATCGTCAACCGGTTCTCCGCCAAGCCCAGGGTTGAACCGGATTCACCCTTGCCGCGAGACACATCCCCGGTAGAGTGAAAACCAGCCGGAGTTGCCGGCTGCAGCAAATGAGGAACGAATTCGATGGCCGACGACAAAAACAAGACCGCGTCATTTCTTCCCGACTTTGATATCAAGAAACTCCTGGGCGACATGAAGATCCCCCCCGCGCCGGATATGGAAGCCGTGATGGCTGCCCATAAGCGCAACCTGGAGGCTCTGACCGAAGCCAACCGCGTGGCGCTGGAAGGCGCCCAGGCCGTCGCCCGCCGGCATATGGAGATCTTGCAGTCCACCATGTCCGGCCTGACCGAGACGCTGAAGGATCTCTCCGTCGCGGGCACGCCCTCCACCCGCGCCGCCAAGCAGACGGAAATGCTCAAGCAGGCCTATGAGAACGCCGTGGCCAACACCAAGGAACTGGGCGACCTGATCCAGAAATCCAACGCCGAGGCACTGCAGAAGCTCAACACCCGCGTCTCCGAGGCGATGACGGAGATGCAGGCCATGCTCGGCAAGAAGTAAGCCGGAGCCCAAGGCGCGGGGGCAGGCTTTTCCCCCGCGCCGGGCAGGCCCATAGTGGCGCCCATGTGCGCTGCTCCCTTGCTGTTCATCCCTGAAAAGCCCGAACCCAGGCCGCTGCTCAAGCCGCTGCGCGTGGTCTCCGAGTACCAGCCGAGCGGCGACCAGCCCCATGCCATCCGCCAGTTGCTCGCGGGCATCAACGCGCAGGAGCGTGACCAGGTGCTGCTTGGCGTTACCGGCTCGGGCAAGACCTTCACCATGGCCAAGGTGATCGAGGCCGTGCAGCGCCCCGCTTTGGTGCTGGCCCCGAACAAGACGCTCGCGGCGCAGCTCTACGCCGAGATGAAGAGCTTCTTCCCCGATAACGCCGTGGAATATTTCGTTTCCTACTACGACTACTACCAGCCGGAAGCCTATGTGCCCCGCTCGGACACGTATATCGAGAAGGATTCCGCAATCAACGAGACCATCGACCGCATGCGCCATGCCGCCACCCAGGCGCTGCTGGAGCGCGGCGATGTCATCATCGTCGCCTCGGTCTCCTGCATTTACGGTATCGGCTCGGTCGAGACCTACTCGAAGATGGTGGTGCGGCTGGAGAC
>DATIWS010000145.1:0-6103 GCA_035519275.1 Acidocella sp.
GCCGCGCCCTCGGCCGCCATGCCGGCAGCGTAGACGGCCGGAATCCAGGAAAGCGGCACGGTATGCGCCCGCGCGAAATGGAAGCCGATCAGCGCGAAATCGGCGAAGCCCGCGGCCATCAGCGCCGCCGCCACCGTCAACAGTCGGAATTTGGACCCGAACCCAGCCCAGGCGCCGGGTTCGACCGTAGCGACACGCAGTTCCAGCTTGCGCGGGTCCGGGTAGAGCCGTTGTGCCACCGCGAGCAGCAGCAGCGCCGCCAAGGCCGGCAGCAGCAGCGCGGCGAAGCTGCGGTGGAATCCCACCCCCACGGCCAACAGCAAGGCGACCAGCAGCGGACCGGAGAGACCGCCGATCTGGTCGAGCGCCGTGTGCAGGCCGAAGCCCCACCCCGCTCCGGTTCGGCTGGCGGCATGGGAGAGCATGGCGCCGCGAATCGGCGCGCGGATGGCCCGGCCGAAGCGCTCGGTCACCAGCAGCAGCGCCGCGATTGGCCAGTTCCCGGCCAGCGCCAGCAGCGGCACGGAGAGCAGGTTGATGACATAGCCGCTCAGCAGCAGCGGCCAGTAGCGCCCGCTGCGGTCTGCTGCCCGCCCGGAGAAGTAGCGCACGCCGTAGCCCAGGAACTCGCCAAACCCGGCGACCGAGCTGACGACGACTGCGGATGCCCCGAGCGAGCCGAGAAACGGCCCGGCGATGCTGCGTCCGCCCTCATAGGTCATATCCGCGAACAGGCTGACACAGCCGATCAGCACGATGAAGATGATGGCGTTCCGTCTGGCGGCGGATTCGCTGACTTGCTGTAGGCTGGTCATGTCTTCACCTCCGTTGCGGCACGGTGGCCGCTCAGCGCCTCCCCGGCATTGCGGGGCAGACGGGCGCAGAGTGGCGCCGCCAGCATAGCCACGGCGCTGACTATAATGAAGGCCGTGTCGTAATCCGATTTCATCGCCGTCCCATGGCCCTGCAGCCGGGCGGAAAGCTCCAGCGTGAAAGCGCCGGTGACGATGCCAAGCGTCAGCGTGAGCTGCTGGACCGTGGCGTAAAACGTCGTCGCGGCGGACATGCGCGGACGCGGCACATCGCCATAAGCAATGGTATTAAAAGCGGTGAATTGCAGCGAGCGGAAAACACCACCGACGAACAGAATCGCGTCCAGCAGCAGCGAGGGCCAGTCGCGCTGGAAGCTGGCGCAAACGCCGATCATCGCCGCGGCCAGCGCACCGTTCCAGATGAGCACGGCGCGAAAGCCGAAGCGCTCCAGCAGCGGCGGCGCGGCGGGCTTCATCAGCAGCGCCCCTGCGGCGGCGGCGAAGGTGACGAGACCGCTCTGCAGCGGCGTATAGCCGAAGGCGAGTTGCAGCATGAGCGGCAGCAGGAACGGCAACGCACCGACGGCGATGCGGAACAGGCTGCCCGCGAGCATGGAGTTGGCGAAGGTGGGAATGGCGAGCAGGGAGAAATCCAGCACCGGATGTTCGATGCGCCGCGCATGCAGCGCATAGGCGAGGCAGGAAGCCGCCCCGGCGGCGAAAGCCGCGATGGTCCAGGCAACGGGGAGCAGGTTCCGCCCCATTGTTTCGAAACCCAGCATCAGGAAGGCCATGGCGAGGCCGGAGAACATCAGCCCCGGCAAATCCAGCCGCCCGCCGCGGTCAGCCTCGCGCACATCCGGGATGAACATGCTGACGGCCACCACGCCGATGATGCCGATGGGCACGTTGATGCCGAACACCCAGCGCCAGGAGAAATAGGAGACGATGAAGCCCCCGAGCGGCGGGCCCAGAACCGGGCCGACGAGCGCCGGCACGGTCAGCCAGGACATAGCCGCCAACATCTGCCTGCGCGAAATGGAGCGCAGCAGCAACAGCCGCCCCACCGGCAGCATCATCGCCCCGCCCAGCCCCTGGACGATGCGCGCCGCCACCAGCCAGCCCAGCCCCGAAGCCACGCCGCACAGCACCGACCCCACAGTGAAGATGATGATGGCGCCGCGGAACACCTGCCGGGCGCCGAAATGATCCGCGACCCAGCCCGAGGCCGGAATGAAGACGGACAAGCTTATAAGGTAAGAGGTGAGCGCCACGCTCATATGCAGCGGCACGGCGTGGAAGCTGTGCGCCATGGCCGGCAGCGCCGTGGCGATAACCGTGGAGTCGAGGTTCTGCATGAACAGGGCGGTGGCGATAATCACCGCCATCAGCCGCATGCGCCCGGGGGAGACTTCCGGCTCTGCCTCGGCCTCCATTGTCAATCCCGGCCGAGCCCCGCGTGCTCGAGCAGGTGCAGATAGCGCCGCCAGCGGATCTGCTGCTCCCGCCCCAGGTCGCGCAGATACTCCCAGGAATAGACGCCCGAATCGTAGCCGTCTGAGAATTTCAGCCGCAGGGCGCAGGTGCCGGTGGGTTCGGCGGCGAGAATCCGCACCAGCCGCTTGCCGGCCACCAGCTCCGCCCGCCCCGGCCCTGCCGGGGGCTGCACGCGCAGAAATTCGGCCGGAAAGCTGAGTACGCTGCCATCCTCGTAAGCAAGGTCGAGGCGCTTGGCCGCCTGGCGGATGCTGATCTGCGCCGGTTCGCTCACGGCTCCAGTTGGCGCGCTTCCTCCGCCAGCATGATGGGAATGCCGTTGCGGATCGGGTAGGCCAGACCGGCCTTGGGGCTGATCAGCTCGTTATGCTCGCGGTCATAGGTCAGCGGGCTTCGGGTGAGCGGGCAGACCAGGATCTCCAGCAGCCGCGGGTCCAGCGGGGGGTTGGTTTTCTCAATCTCCATGTTCAGCTCGCTTTCGGTTCCCAATTGCCATCCAGCCCGCCGTCGCGGGCGCCAATCTCCAACAGGGCCAGCAGGGCGCGGGCGCGCTCAGCTTGGTCCTTGGCCTCCAGCAGAGCCTGTTTCTCCTCGTTGGTGAAGGGGCAAGCCATGCTGAGCGAGGTGACCAGGGTCACATCCGGCATGGCTTCCAGCCCATCCCAGTTCACATCCAGCGCCAGGCTGGTGAAATAGCGGCGCAGCGCGTCCAGCAGCGCCCGGCGGGAGAATGGCAGCCCGTCCTCCTCCAGACTGCGCAGGTCACCCGCGAATCCGGCCAGCCCCGCGCGCACGCGCCGGTAGCCCCGGCGCATCTCGATCTCCTCGACCACGGTAAATCGGATCACGCCGGTCAGGGTGATGAGGTAGCGCCCATCGGCGGTCTCATCGAAGGAGGTGACCCGGCCGAGGCAGCCGATTCGGCACAGGCCGGGGCCATTCTCCCCCAGGCCGAGGCGCTTATCCGGCTGCACCATGCCGAAATACCGCCCGTCCGCCATCGCATCTTCCACCATGGCGAGGTAGCGCGGCTCGAAGATGCTGAGCGGCAGGTGCCCGCCCGGCAGCAACAGCGCCCCGCCGAGTGGAAAAACCGGAAATTCCTCCGGCAGCTGGTCGAGCTGCGGCCTGAGCGCGGCCATTTTCGTCAGCTGAACAGCAGCGCCGAAAGCTTGCGGCGCGCCGCCATGGTGGCTGAGTCGTCCATGCCCCAGGCCTCGAAGAATTTCAGCAATTGCAGCCGCGCCGCATCGTCGTTCCAGCCACGGTCGCGGCGGATGATCTCAAGCAGCGCCGCCGCCGCCTCGGCCCGCGCGCCGGAGGCGTTCAGCGCCGTGGCCAGCTCGTAGCGGGCCTCGTGGTCGTCCTGGTTTTCGGAGAGGCGGTTGGAGAGCCCGGTCATGGCCGCCTGCGCCTTGCGGCCTTCCTGTGCCAGGGCCAGTGCGGACCGGGCACCGGCGATCTCGGCATGCTCGGCCAGCTTGGCCGGCACCTGGGCGAGCACTTCGGCCACCTGTTGCTCATCGCCCAGCGCCAGCAGCGCGCGCGCCAGCCCGCCCCAGGCTTCCGGCTTCTCCTGATCCTCCTGCAGCGCGGCGGCGAAATACTGCCCTGCCTGCTCCGCCGCGCCCTGCTCCAGCAGCGCCTTGCCCTGGGCGATGAGATCCACCGCCGGGGCGGCGCTGCCCGCCAGCTTCAGCAGCGCCTCGACGAATCGCTTCAGCTCGCTCTCCGGCAGCGCGCCGGAGAAGGTATCGGCAATCTGCCCCTGCCAGAAGGCGACGACCGTGGGCACGGACTGCATCGGCAGCCCCATGCGGGTGAGCTGCGCAACCAGCTCCCGGTTCTTGTCCACGTCGATCTTCACGAGCTTCACCCGCCCGCCCTGCGCCTTCGTCACTTTTTCCAGCAGCGGGGTGAGGGTTTTGCAGGGACCGCACCAGGTTGCCCAGAAATCCACCAGAACCGGCATCTCGCGGGAGGCATCGACCACATCGGCCATGAAATTGGCCTGGTCACCGTCGATGATCATCGCCTGGGCGGCGGGGCGCTCATCCTGCGCGCTGTTGAGAAGAATGCTCATTCTTGTTCCGTCCATATGCGTTTCCGCCTCTATATAGGGGATCAGGCGCAACTCTCACACCCCAAAGCATTTAGTTGCAGTGCGGTGCTTGCAATCCGTCCCGGTGATGGCTAAAGAGCCTCCACCGCGCCGTGAGCGGGCGTAGCTCAGGGGTAGAGCACAACCTTGCCAAGGTTGGGGTCGAGGGTTCGAATCCCTTCGCCCGCTCCAATTTACTTTAAGTTTAGCGCCTTGAGCCGGGCAGGCCCCGCTCTGGCGTCGCGTGGTATATAACGCCGTGGGCGGGCGTAGCTCAGGGGTAGAGCACAACCTTGCCAAGGTTGGGGTCGAGGGTTCGAATCCCTTCGCCCGCTCCATTTTTTCTCCAGGTTCCATGGGTTTGGTGTTGCGCGTTTTCACGCTACCTTCGGGACCTTCGGGCCGTCTTCAGATTCCCTCGCAGGTGCGTGCATGACGAAAGCCGAAGTTCTGGACGATCCGCTGGCCGTGCCACGCGCCTTGCCGGTCGAGGGCGGGCATAACCTGCGCGACATGGGCGGCTACCTCACGCGCGGCGGCAAACGCGTGAAATGGGGCGTGCTGTACCGCTCCGGCGCCATCAGCAATCTCACCAGTTCCAGCCGCGAGGCCATGCGCAGACTCGGCATTGTGGCGATCTGCGACCTGCGCACGCCACATGAGCGCGATCGCGTGCCTATGGATTGGCATGCGGGGCAGGATGTCGGCTACCACGCCTGCGAACTCGGCATTAGCATCGGCAATTTGCAAAGCTTCATCGCCCAGGGCGGGCACCAGCCGGGCGCGCTGCGCGATGCGATGCACGGCATCTACCGCAATCTGCCCTTCGAGCAGGCCAAGGGCTACCGCCAGCTTTTCCATCTGCTGAGCACCGGCCATGTGCCGCTGCTGTTCAACTGCTCCGCCGGCAAGGACCGCACCGGCTTGGCCGCGGCGCTGATTCTCTACGCGCTCGACGTGCCGCGCGAGACCATCGAGCATGACTACACGCTGACCAACCAAGTGATCGGCGAGCTGGAGACAATGATGCGCCGCGATTCGGGCTATGCTGGACTCGCCACCCTGCCGCGCGAGGAGTATCTGCCGCTGCTCGACGCACACCCGGAATATCTCAGCATCGCCTTCGATGCGATCGCGCAGACGCATGGCAGCATCGGCCAGTATCTACACGGCGAGCTTGGCGTGGGCACGGCGGAGCTGGAGAAAATCCGCGCTCTGCTGCTGGAGGATTAGCCACCCCCTCGCCTGTTACGGCAACCATCAAGTTATAGTTTGGAGTATTATACACTGGCATATTATATGCAGTGTGAATGAGGGCGCACCAATGACCGACCAAAGAACAACAAGACCGCAGCTGGACCAGTTCAGCCTGAGTTTCTTGGTGCATGACGTGTCGCGTCTGCGCCGCGCCGTGATCGACCACGCGCTGAAGCCGCTCGGGATCACCCGCTCGCAATGTTGGGTGCTGGCGAATCTGAGCTACCGTAACGGCAAGCCGACGGTACAGACGGAACTCGCCAAGGCGCTGGATATCGGCAAGGTGGCGTTGGGCGGGCTGCTCGACCGGCTGGAGGCGCATGGCTACATCCTCCGCCGCGCCTCCCCAGGCGACCGGCGCGCCAAGCTGGTAGAGATCACCGCCGCCGGCACCGCCCTGCTGAACGACGTGCAGGATCTCAGCGTACGGATGAAC
>DATIWS010000146.1:0-17028 GCA_035519275.1 Acidocella sp.
GGGCGTTTCGCCGTGTATAGTGTGGTCTATGGCCCGCTCGCCACCCTGATCGGTCTGATGATGTGGTTCTACATCTCCGCCTATGTGGTGCTGTTCGGCGCCGAGGTAAACGCCGCGCTGGACCGTGAATGGCGGCATTACAAGCTGCACCGGGCCAGCCAGGAGGCGCGGGCGGGTGCATCGTGACCGGCAAGCACGACCTGGCCGAGGTCGCGGCGCTGGCCCCGGAGGCGGTTTGCACCCGCCTGGGAGCCATGCCGGAGGGGTTAAGTCCCGCCGAAGTGGCGGCGCGGCTGAAGCGCTTCGGCCCCAACCGCATTGCCCGCGAGGAACGCCTGAGCGTGCTCGCCGAGCTGTGGCGCAAAGCCAAGACGCCGCTCAACCTCATGCTGCTGGTGCTGGCAGCTGTCTCCTGGCTGCTGGCGCAGGATGCGCGCTCGGCCATCGTCATTGCCCTTATGGTGGTGCTTAGTATCGGGTTGAGCTTCATCCAGGAGCACCGCTCCAGCGCAGCCGCCGCGCAACTCGCCAATATGGTGAAGATCCACGCCACCGTGCGCCGGCCCGGCACGCCTGGGGCGGATGAGGAGGGCTATGCCGAGATTGGGCTCGACGAGCTGGTGCCCGGCGATATCATCCGCCTCTCGGCTGGCGATATGATCCCCGCCGATGTGCGGCTGCTCACCGACAAGGATCTCTACATCAACCAGTCAGCGCTCACGGGAGAGTCGATGCCGCAGGAGAAATCCTCCCTGCCGCAGGGTGCGGCGGTGGATGATATGTTCGCGCTTCGGAACGTCTGCTTCATGGGCTCGAACGTCATCAGCGGCTTCGCCACGGCGGTAGTGGTGCATACCGGCGCCGCCACTAGCTTCGGCGAGATCGCAGATGATATCGCGGGGGCGCGCGGCTCAACCAGTTTCGACCGCGGCATCACCGGGTTCGCCGGGCTGATGATCCGTTTCATCGTCGTCATGTCGCCGCTGGTCTTCATCATCAACGGGCTGACCAAGCATAACTGGCTGGAGGCGGCGCTGTTCGCCGTGGCCGTTGCCGTGGGGCTGACGCCGGAAATGCTGCCGATGATCGTGACCGTTAACCTCGCCCGCGGCGCGATCATAATGGCGCGCAAGCGGGTGATCGTGAAGCGGTTGGATGCGATCCAGAACTTCGGCGCCATGGACGTGCTGTGCACGGACAAGACCGGCACGCTGACGCAGGATAAGATCATTCTCAAGCTGCATCTCGATGTGCATGGCGATGAGGATGACGGCGTGCTGACGTTCGCTTACCTCAACAGCCATTTCCAGAGCGGGCTGAAGAACGTGCTCGACCATGCGGTGCTGGAACATGTTGAACTCGAAGAGCACCTGAACCTCGATACGGGGTTCCGCAAGCTAGACGAAATTCCCTTCGATTTTTCCCGCAGGCGCCTTTCCGTGGTGGTGCGCAAGCGGGAGGCCGCGCCGCTGCTCATCTGCAAGGGTGCGGTGGAGGAGATATTGAATGTCTGCACGAGCTTCGCGCTGGGCGGCGAGGTGCAGGCGCTGGATGCTACGCACTTCCCGGCGATCAAGGCCGTGACAGACGGGATGAATGAAGATGGGTTCCGCGTTGTCGCCGTGGCCACGCGCGAATTTCCGGCGGAGAAGACTGTTTATCACGCCGCGGACGAACAGGGGCTGACGCTGCGCGGCTTCATCGCCTTCCTCGACCCGCCGAAGGAGACCGCCTCCGCCGCCATCGCCCGGCTGGAGGCGTCCGGCGTGGCGGTGAAGATCATCACCGGGGATAACGACCTTGTCACGCGCAAGGTCTGCCGGGACGTGAAGCTGGAGATCACGGGCCTGATGCTCGGGCGCGAGGTGGAGGCGATGAGCGATGCCGAGCTGGCGATCGCCGCCGAGCGCGCCAACGTGTTCGCCAAGATCTCGCCAGCGCAGAAGGCGCGCATCATCACGGCGTTGCAGGCGCGCAAGCATGTCGTCGGCTTCCTGGGTGACGGCATCAATGACGGCCCGGCGCTGAAACAGGCCGATGTCGGCATTTCCGTCGATACCGCCGTGGATATCGCGAAGGAAAGCGCGGGCATCATCCTGCTGGAAAAGAACCTTGCCGTGCTGAATGAGGGCGTGCTGGACGGGCGCGAGGTGTTCGGCAACATCGTCAAATACATCAAGATGGGCGCCAGCTCGAATTTCGGCAACATGTTCAGCGTGCTTGGGTCGTCGATCTTCCTGCCGTTTTTGCCGATGCTGCCCATCCAGGTGCTGACCAACAACCTGCTGTATGATTTCTCGCAGACGGCGATCCCGACCGACCATGTGGACGAGGATTACCTGACCAGTCCGCGCAAATGGGAGCTGGGCAATATCACGCGGTTCATGATCTTTATCGGCCCGATCAGCTCGATTTTCGATTACGCCACTTTTTTCACGATGCTGTACGTGTTCCATTGCTGGACCAACCCGGCGCTGTTCCAGACCGGCTGGTTCGTGGAATCGATCCTGACGCAGACGCTGATCATCCATATCATCCGCACCGCGCACATCCCGTTCATTGAGAGCTGGGCGAGCCCGCCGCTGATCGCCGCCACGCTGACCATCTGCGCCATCGGCATCGCGCTGCCATTCACGCCGCTCGGCGCGACTTTGGGGTTCGTGCCGTTGCCGCACCTGTTCTGGCCGATCGTCGCCAGCTTTCTGCTGAGCTATGCGGTATTAACGACGGCCGTGAAGACCTGGTTCATCCGCCGCTGGGGACTTTAGCCCCGGTACAACGCCTTCGGCCAGCGGCGGTGCAGCCATAGCCAGGCGCCAGGTTTTTCTCTGATCCAGCGTTCGAGAATCTGATTCATCGCGGTGGTCAGGGCCAGCGCGTTCGCGGCTTTGTCGCCGCTGTCTGGCAGGGTCATCGGCGGTTCGCAGATGATATGCAGCCGTGCCGGGGCCACGCGCACCACATGCACCGGAAAGACCGGGCAGCGGAATTTCAGCGCGAAGCTCGCCAATGCGTCCATCGTCATCGCCTCATGGCCGAAGAACGGCGCGGCGATGCCGGTATCGAGCTTCTGGTCGACGAGCAGGGCGAGATGCTCGCCTTTCAGCAGATGCGCGTAGGCCGCGCGCCCGCCCGCCGCGCCTTTCGGGAACATCGTCACCTTGCGGCCGAAATTCGCCTCGCGCAGGCGCAGGATCATGTCGTTTACCAGCGGGTTTGAGGCCGCGCGGTACATGAAGCCGATATCCACCCCACGGGCGAAAGCAGCTTGCGGCAAGATTTCCCAATTGCCGATATGCCCGGTGAAGAAGATCGACGGCCCGTTGTTTTTAAGCGCGGGTACGACATTCTCCTCCCAGCCGAAGAGTTTGTAGCCGGGGCCGCTCTCGGTTTCCTTTATTCCGCCGATGCGCACCAGCTCCGCCGCCGTCTGGCCGAGGTTCTGCCAGCACTCTTTGATGATTGTCTGGCGCTGTGCGGCGGAACGTTCTGGCATGGCCAGGCGCAGGTTTTTATCCGCGATCTTCGATGTCGGGATCAGTGGGCCGATGGCCCCCGCCACCGCGCTGCCGATGCGTGAGGCGGTCTCCGGGCTGAAGGGCTGCAGCGCCTTGATCAGTCCCCATACGATGGCGGCCTCCAGCCGGTGGCCGAATTTTATTTTTCCGTTGCTCATCGCAGCAGTTTTTCTAAGGCCTCTGTATCTTCCCAGCATAGCTTCGCGCGTACCACGATGCAGGCTTTGCGCAAGGGCGCTGGCAGCTTCACGTAATCCTTTTCCGTCGTCACCAGTTGCGCGCCTGCATTGGCGGCCTCGGCGAAGAGTGCCGTTACGTCCCGCGTGGTGTAGGCGTGATGGTCAGGGAAGGCGTGGTGGTCGATGATCTCGGCGCCCAGCGAGAGCACGGAGCGGAAGAATTTCTCTGGCCGGCCGATACCGGCAAAGGCGATCACGCGGCGCCGCTCCAGCGGCTCGGCGCACTCGGGCACCAGTGCGGCGCGCAGCACCGGAAAGTCTGGGGGCAGAGCTTTGAGCGCGCCGGTCTCGTCCTCGCCGATGAGCACGGCGGCCTGGCAACGGGCGGCGGCCGCGGCAACCGGCTCGCGCAGCGGCCCGGCTGGCAGCAGCAGCCCGTTGCCGAAGCCGTAGCCGCCATCGATGACCAGGAGCGACAGGTTTTTTTGCAGCGTCGGGTTTTGCAGCCCGTCATCCATGACGATAGCTGTGGCCTCTTCGGCCAAGGCGAGGCGCGCCCCGGCGGCGCGGTCCTGCGCCACCACGGTGGGTGCCATCTGGGACAGGAGCAGTGCCTCGTCGCCCACCAGCTCCGCCGTGTGCACGGATCTGTTCACCAGCACCGGCCCGGCGAGCGAGCCGCCATAGCCGCGCGTGAGGGCGAAGGCGCCGGGGATGCGCCAGAGCACGTCCAGCGCCACGATGGTCTTGCCCGAGCCGCCGACCCCGGCATTGCCGATGCAGATGACCTTGATGCCGGGCGCGAAGCCCGGGCGGTTGACCCGGCGCGCCGTGGCGATGCGCGTGATGAGGCTGAAGGGCCGTAGCAGTTGAGCGGGCAGGCCGCGCTTGGTCCAGAAGCCGGGGGCCTTCATGGCGCCAGCACCAGCTGAGCGAGGCGCGCGGGCAGATACGCGGCATCGGCGAAGCAGGCAGCGGCACGTTCGCCAGCTTCACGCGCCGCCTCGGGAGCCGCCAGCCAAGCCCGTGCCGCCTCGGCCAGCCCGCCGGCGTCTTCCACCTGCACCAGGGCCCCGGCGGCGGTGAGGCGTTCGGCCGCCTCGGCAAAATTCTCGTTATGCGGGCCGGTGATGGCCGGGCGGGCCAACAGCGCGGGTTCTATGATGTTATGCCCGCCGAACCCGGCCAGCGAATTGCCGATGAACGCGAAGGGGGCGAGGCGGAAGAGCAGCCCCAGCTCGCCCAGCGTATCCGCCACATAAATCCGCCCGGCCACTGGTGCCTCACCCAGGCTGCGCCGCGGCGCGTTGCCGCAGAGCGCCGTCACTTCCGCCCCCCGCTCCGGGTGGCGCGGCGCGATGATGGTGACAAGCTCCGGATACGCCGCCGCCAGTGTGTCATGCGCCGTGCCGATGATCGCTTCCTCCCCCGGATGCGTGCTGGCCGCGAGCCATACCGGGCCGGGGATTTGTGCCCTCAGCGCCACCAATGCCGCGTCATCCACCGGCAGCGGGGCGGCGAAGAATTTTAGATTGCCCCATTCCAGCACATTCGGCGCGCCGAGGGTACGGAAATTCGCGGCATCGCCGGCGGATTGCGCATGGATGGCGGCAAAGCCGCCAAGCAGACGCCGCGCCAAACCCGGTACGTGCCGCCAGTTGCTGGTGGAACGCGCGGAGATGCGCCCGTTCAGCAGCACGCGCTTTATCCCCCGCGCGTCGCAGCCGCGCAGCAAATTGGGCCAGATCTCGCTTTCCACGAACACCGCCGCAGCTGGGCGCCAATGATCGAGGAAACGGTTCACCCACGCTGGAACGTCCAGCGGCACGAACTGGTGCAGCGCGCCCGCGGGCAGGCGTTCCGCTGCCAGCTTGGCGGAGGTCACGGTGCCGGTGGTGAGCAGCACCGGCACCTGCGACGCCAGCTCGCGCAGCACGGGCAGCACCGACATCGTCTCCCCCACGCTGGCCGCATGGACCCAGACGAGCCGGCCAGGGGGGCGGGGCAGGGCTGTGATGCCCTCGCGCTCGGCCAGGCGGGCGGCGATCTCCTTGCCGCGCGCGGCGCGGGCCCGCAGCATGCGCCGCAATATGGGCGCGGCGAGGCTGGTCGCGGCGGCGTAGAGGCGCAGCATCATCCGGCGGCCGCCTTGTCCTGCACCGCACTCAGCGCCGCCTGGATGCGCGGCAGCGCGTCCTCCCAGGCGCCTTCCACGGAGATTGGCGCGCCGACCGCGAGAACCCCGCGCCCGAAGGGCAAAGGCAGGCGCATCTTATCCCAGGTGTTCAGGGGGATGGCGCGGGAGGTCCAGACGCCGAAGGGCAGCACCTGGGCGCCGCTCATCGCCGCCAGCCGCGCGACACCAGGCGCCGCCACGCGGTGGGGGCCACGCGGGCCGTCCGGCGTAATGGCGACATGCCTACCCTCGGCCAGGGCCTGGATCAGGGCGTCCGCCGCCACGGCCCCGCCGCGCGAGGACGAGCCGGAGACCAGTTCCATGCCCAGATGTCGCATGATGTTGCCGATCAGTTGGCCGTCCCGGTGCAGGCTGGCCAGCACCGCCACGCCGCGCCGCATGCCCCGGCGGCGCAATAACCGCCACAGCACGGCGCCCGCGGGCAGGGACTCATGCCAAAGTGCCGCGATGATTGGCTCGCTCAGCGGTACGCGCAGGTTTTCCTCGCCCTCCACGCGCCAGCGCTGCGTGACCAGGACGAAATCAACATACACCGCCGTGAGCCACGCCAGCGCCGCCTGCGCGGGAGCCGATTTCAGGAACTTCTTCACGCAGCGCGGGTAGCATCTGGCGCCCGCCGTGCCTACTCGGCGTAGATCATTTTCCGCGTCATGCCGCCATCGGCGATGAACTCCGCCCCGGTGACGAACCCGGCCTTGTCGCTGAGCAGGAACGCCGCCAGCTCAGCGATGTCCTCAACCGTGCCGACGCGCCCGGCCGGGTGCTGGGCGTGGTCCACGGGGCGGATCTCGTAATGGCCGGTGTCGATCCAGCCGGGGGAGATGCAGTTCACCCGGATCTCGGGGCCGAGCGAGACGGCGAGCGCATGGGTGAGTGCCAGCAGCCCGCCCTTGGAGGCGGCATAAGCCTCGGTATCCGGCTCGGACATATGGGCGCGGGTGGAGGTGATGGTAACCACCGCCCCCGTGGCCGCGCGCAGCAGGGGGGCCGCGGCCTTCACCAGCAAAAAGGTGCTTGTCAGGTTGGTGGCCAGCACGCTGTTCCATTCTTCCAGGGTCAGCGTCTCCACCGGCTTGCGGACCATGAACCCGGCGTTACAGACAAGGCCGTTCAGCTTGCCCTCCAGCGCCTCGATACCCATGAGCAGGCTGGCCACCTGGGCTTCATCCGACACGTCGCAGATCACGCTGCGCGCGCCGTCCACCTTGGCCTTCTCCTTGTCGGCGATGATCACCGTGCCGCCCGCCGCCGCCAGCCTCCGCGCGATGCCGGCACCAATGCCGCGCGCGCCGCCAGTGATGAGATACACCGCCATGATTCCGCTCCTCTAGCTGTTGTCAGCCGCGGCCCTTGCAGGCGCGCCATGCGGGTTATGCTTGGCCGGTTGTGTCTGAATTCTGGCAATTCCAGGCCCGCATTGCGGTGATATGGCGTGGTCATGCCCAATATTCACCGCCGCCTGGCGTACCCGGTGTACGGTGAATTGGATAAGGTGCAGAGGGAAGCGGCCTCTTAGGCTACGCCACCTTCTCCATCGCACTCTTCAACTGCCCGCAAGCGGCTAGAATATCCCGCCCGCGCGGGGTGCGGATGGGCGCGGCGTAGCCCGCGTTCATCACGATGGCGGCGAATTTCTTTAAGCTGTCCGGCGTGCTGGGCTGATAGGCGCTGCCCGGCCAGGGGTTGAAGGGAATCAGGTTCACCTTCGCCGGGAGGCCCGCGATGAGCCGCACCAGTTCGCGTGCGTCAGCCTCGGAATCGTTGATCCCGCGCAGCATGATGTACTCGAAGGTGATGCGCCGCGCGTTGGAGGCGCCGGGATAGCGGCGGCAGGCCTCGATGACCTCCTTGATGGGGTATTTGCGGTTCAGCGGCACCAACTCGTCGCGCAGATCATCCCGCACCGCGTGCAGCGACACGGCGAGGTTCACGCCCAACTCCTCGCCGGCGCGGTCCATCATCGGCACCACGCCGGAGGTGGAGAGGGTGATGCGGCGGCGCGACAGGCCGATGCCCTCGCCATCCATGATAATCTTCATGGCTTTCGCCACGTTCTCGTAATTATAGAGCGGCTCGCCCATGCCCATCAGCACGATGGTGGAGAGCAAACGCGGCGTATCGCCCTTGGGGCTTGGCCATTCGTTATAGGCATCACGCGCGGCCATGAACTGGCCGACGATCTCGGCGGCGGAGAGATTTCGCGCCAAACGCTGCGTGCCGGTGTGACAGAAGCGGCAGGAGAGGGTGCAGCCGACCTGGGAGGAGAGGCAGACCGCGCCGCGGTCCTCCTGCCTGTCGGGGATGTACACGGTCTCCACGGCCTCGTGGTCGCGGAAGCGGAACAGGAACTTGCGCGTCTCGTCCTTGGAGAGCTGGTCGGTCGCCACCTCTGGCCGGCCGACGATGAACCGCTCGGCGAGCTTCTCCTGCAATGGCCGGGCGATGCTGCTCATGGCCGAGAAATCGCGCACGCCCTGGTGATAGATCCAGTGCCAGAGTTGCTTGGCGCGGAAGGGCTTCTCGCCAAAGGCTTCCATCTCGGCGATGAGTTCAGCACGCGAGAGGCCGACAAGGTCGCGCCGGCCATCGGGCAGCACATAATCGGGCGGCGAGAAATGCGCGGCCTTGGCGAGAATCCGCTCGCGCTCGGCGGCGGTGAGATCGGTTACGGACATGCGGCGGAGATCGCCTTATAAGCTGCGGAGAAGCCGCTTAGGGAGAAATTGTCCTCAACCGGCTTGCCCTTGGGCCCGGTGCCCTTGGTGGCGGCGGAATCGCCGTTCTTGAACGCGGCGACCACGGCGGTGCCGCTGGAGGCGAACGCGTTGGAGCCCTGGGTGTAGAAATCGAACGGCGTGGTGCCGATGGTCAGCTTCACGCTGGCGGTCTTCGGGTAGGCGTAGCCGGAGGTCAGCGAGACCTCGTCGTGCGAGCCATGGCGCTGCGTCACGGTTAGCATCACCTTGCCGCGGGTCTTCCAGCTCGGCTTGGAAAGCTGCGGGGTGGTGAAGGCGTAGCAGATCTTCGCGGCGCCTGTGCCGTAGGTCGCGGCTGTCCAGTTGCCGAACTTGCCGCCATTGGCCCCGAGCGGGGAGGGCTGGTCGGCGAAAGCGATGGCGGGGAACGCGGCGAGCAGCGCAGCGGTGGGGAGGTATTTCATGCCGCCCCAGATAGCCCATGACGCCGTCCGATCCAAGTAAAACCAGGATTGTGTTCAGCCGAGATGCAGTGCTGCCATAGCCAGGTTGATCGCGGCGCCAAGGAAAAAGCCGACCAGCGTGCCGTTGACCCGGATATATTGCAGGTCCTTGCCGACACGCAGCTCCAGCTTGTCGGTAATGGTGGCGGTATCCCAGGCGCCGACCACATTGCCGATGAACTTGGCGCCCTCGGCCTGCGCGCCGGGCAATAGGCGCAGCACCAGAGCCTGGAACGCGGCATTCACACGCGCTTGCGCCACCGGGTCCTTCTCCAGCACATCGCTCATGTTCGCCAGGGCGGCCTCGATCACCGCGACAGAGCGCCCGTGCGGGTTGGCGGCGTCCAGCTCCAGGGCGCGGCGCATCCGGGCCCAAACATCCCAGGCCCAGGCTTGCACCGTGTCGTGCGCCAGCACGCCGCGCAGCGCCTGGCCCAGCTCGGCGGCGCGTTCGGGGTCGGTCTCCATGCGGTTGATCTCGTGGTGCACCCATTCGTCGAAGGCGTCGCGCATCTCGGAGCTGTCCGGGTTGATGCGGTCCAGCTCCGTATTCACCGCGCTGAGCACCCGGTTGGCCACGGTGGCGCCCAGCGCCCAGCCCACCAGCTTGCCACCCTGCTCGCGCACGCGCTCCTTGATCGCGTCGCGCACGATCTCCTCCCGGTTGGCAAGAGTCTCCTTCAACTGATTTAGAATAAAAGAAAACATCTCTTGGTGGCGGCCGCCTTCCACGAGCCCGGCCAGGGCCCTCGCCACCACAATGCCCGCCGCACGCCCGCCAGCCAGCTTGGGCAGCAGCTTGGCCAGCAGGCGCCGGGCGCGACCATCCTCGATGCTGGCCAGCAGCTTGGGCAGCATGCCCGCCAGTGCCTCGGCCAGCGGACGAGTGGCCGTGCTGTCGGCGAGGAAGCGCCGCAGGATCGCCGGGAAATCGACATTGCCCAGTACTTTGCGGATGTCGGCTTCGGTGAACACGTGGTTGGCGACGAAGCGGCCCAGCGCGTTGCCCAGGCGCTCCTTCTGCGCCGGGAGGATGGCGGTGTGCGGGATCGGCAGGCCCAGCGGGTGGCGGAACAACGCCGTGACCGCGAACCAGTCCGCCACGCCGCCGATGAACCCGGCCTTCGCCGCGTCGCGCAGCAGGGTGGTCCAGGGCGAGAGCGGCAGGCAGTAGCCGAGCAGGGCAAGGGCCGCCATCAGGATCAGCAGGGCGCTGGCGAACAGCCTGTGGCGGTTGAGTGAGGCGCGCAGGCTAGCATCCGGGTCTTGGGTCATGCGCGGCAGAGTAGCGGGCCTGCGGGCGGGCGCAATGGCCGCCGCACAGGCCGCTGGTTTTTGTTGCATTTCAAGAGCTTTCGGGCGCATAATCCACCCAGGAAACAGTCCAGGCGCCCCCGGTAAGGTAGGCCGGAGAGGCCTCGAAGTTTCGGGATATAAAGCAATGAACATAAAAGATTTTCAAAACCTTCACACGCGAGAGACGCAGGATCCGCCGCACCGTGCGGTGAGCCGCGCTCCCGCCAGCCATAACGTGACCGTGGCGGTTCTGGGGGTGGTTTGTGTGGTGGCGGTATTCGCTGTGCTCTGGCTACTCTACGAGTTCGGCTGAGAGGCTGTTTCATAAGTCTACTCTGGCGGCTGTCTAAGCGCGTTTTTCTGCGCTCCGGTGCTCGAAAAACGGGGCTATCCAGCTCACCAGAGCGACTTCTGCAAACAGCCTTTAAAAAATTGCCTAAGCCATGCTCCGCATGCATGATGCGGTCATGTCGTTTCTGCAAGAACCAGAGCCGCCCCGCGGCGTTCCACTAAGCGTGTTGCCGGGTATCCGCCGAGTGGTCGCGGAGAACCCCGGTGTGATGACTTATCATGGCACCAACACCTATCTGATCGACGAGTCGGACGGGGTGACGGTGATCGACCCTGGCCCCGACAGCGCCAAGCATGTGCAGGACGTGCTGGTCGCTGTGGGCGAACGCCCGATCCGCCGGCTGGTGCTCACCCACACCCATGGCGACCATTGCGGAGCGGTTCCGGCCCTGTCCGCCGCCACCGGAGCGCCGGTTTACGGCTTTCGCGACTGCATCCACCCCCGGATCAAGCCGGATTTTCCGCTCGATGACGGTGCCCACGTGGCCGGGCTCACCGCTCTGTACACGCCGGGCCATGCGGCGGACCATCTCTGCTACGAGTATTATGCCGAAAGCGGGCAGAAGATCCTGTTCAGCGGCGACCATGTGATGTCCTGGTCGTCCTCCATCGTCAGCCCGCCGGATGGCGACATGTTGGCCTATTACCGCTCATTGGAAAAACTGCTGGCCCGCGACGATGACATCTATCTCAGCGGCCATGGCCCGCTGCTCACCGAGCCGCGAATCCTGGTGGCGGACATGCTGGCGCACCGGCAGTACCGAGAGCGGACCATCCTAGCCGAGTTGCAGCAGCAGGATTGGGCCGTGGCGCCGTTGGCGGCCAAGCTCTACCACAAGGCCGATTTATTCCTGAAAGGCGCCGCGCAGCGGAACGTGCTGGCACATATCCTCAAGCTGAAGGCGGAAGGCATCGTCGAGGAACATGAGCCGGATACCGAACCGCACCCGGACACGGTGGCGTTGATGCGCCCGCTGAATGGGGTGAAAACGGAGAGTGGCGGGGACCTGTCGCACTTCTACACCGACTCGATGCGGCGCTTCGGCCTGCGCAAAGCTGCTTAACGAGAGTTCAGATACGCACCCAAGGCGCTGGCGGTAAGCGGCCGGGAGAACAGATAACCCTGGCCGTGCGTCACTTGGCTGGCCCGCATGGTTTCGTGTTGATCCGTGGTTTCTATGCCCTCGGCGATGATCTCCTGCCTCCGGGCGTTGGCCTGCTCCGTCATGCTGCGGATGAAGCTCCGCGCCGCGGGGTGGAGCGAGGTGACGATGCTGCGGTCGAGCTTTATGGCGCGCACCGGCATGTCCAGCAGCGCGGCGAGGTAGGGCATGTCCGGGGTGATGTCGTCCAGCGCCAGGGCGTAGCCGGCATTGCGCAGATCAGTGATGACGGCGTGGGCGGCGGCGAGGTTGTGCACCGGCTGGTCCTCGGTGAGCTCGAAGCGGAGGAGGTCCGGCGACAGCCCGCAGCGCGCGCGCAGGCTGTCGATCAGCCCGGTCAGGCCTGGATGCAGCATCGCGTCCAGCTTGAGATTGAAGGCCAGCGGCAGGTCATGCGCGGCGAAGCCGTATTCGTCATATTCATCCAGCGTACGCTCGATGATTGCCTCGGTCAGACGGAACGCGCGCGGGGCGCTTGTCATGGCGTTGAGGATGGTCTCCGGCCCGCGGATCGTGCCGTCATCGGCGGCGGTGCGGACCAGGACTTCGACATGATCGAGCCTGCCATCTGCCAGGTGGACGATGGGCTGATAGGAAATGCGCACCGACGCCAGTAATGCCGGATCTGGCGGGTCGTACGGCACCGTCTAAATTTTCGTAAAAATATGCATTTTCAGCGCGGATGTAGCATGCGTCCGCGCTGAATGCGACAAAAACTCTTACGTAAATCTAAATATTTATTTCCCGGTCACTTTTACCGGTGCGGCGCTACGGCGCAGGCGTTGCTCGCCCAGGAACAGCAGGATGGGTGCTGCGATGAAGATGGAGGAGGAGGTGCCGACGACGATGCCGAACAGCATGATCCAGGCGAAGCCGGAGAGGGCGTGCCCGCCGAACATGGCCAGCGGCAGGGCGGCCAGGAACACGGTGCCGGAGGTACCCAGCGTACGGTTCAGTGTCTCGTTGATCGAGAGGTCGATCAGCTCGCGCAGAGGCATGGTTTTGTACTTGCGCAGATTCTCGCGCACGCGGTCGTACACCACCACCTTGTCGTTGGTGGAGTAGCCGATGATGGTGAGGATGGCGGCGATGGTCACCAGGTCGAACGGGATGCGCGTGAGGACCATGAAGCCGATGGCTTTGGTCGTATCCAGCAGCAGCGTGGCTACGGCACCGACGGCAAACTGCCACTCGAAGCGGAACCAGATATAGGCGAGGATCATCGCAAAGCTCAGCCCCAGCGCCTCCAGGCCTTGTGCGAACAGCTGGTGCGAGACCGAGGCACCGATGGCCTGGGTGGAGAGAATCTTGCTTCCCGGCGCGGCCTTGTCCAGGGCGGTCTCCGCCTCCTGGATGGAAGTCTGCGTGGCGGCGGCGGAATCGCGGCTCTCCAGGCTGATCAGCACGCCGTTGGCGCCATGGCCGAAGGCCTGGAGTGAGGCATCCTTGAGCCCGGCATTGGCGAGCGCCGTGCGCAGGGCGGGGAAGTCCGCCGCCTGCGGCGTCTGCACCTGCAGCACCACGCCGCCGCGGAAATCCAGCCCAAGGTTCAGCCCTGGATAGAAGAACAGGATGATGGAGGCCGTGGACAGCACCGCGGAGGTGATCAACCCCGCGAAGCGCCCGTTCATGAAGCGGATCTTCGTTCCGTCCGGGACAAAGCGGAACATGGGCCGGTAGAACATAGTTGCTCCTCAGACGGGTAGGGAGGCCGGGCGGCGCGAGATGTACCAGCGCCCGGTGATCAGGCGCACCAGCACCGTGGCGGTGAACATGGTGGTGACGATGCCGGCGCAGATGGTGACGGCGAAGCCGCGCACCGGGGGCGAGCCGAAGATGAACAAGGTGACGTGGGCAAGCAGCGTGGTCACGTTACTGTCGATGATGGTGCCGTAGGCGCGCTTGTACCCGGCTTCCAGCGCCGCGAGCGGCTTGCGGCCGTTCTTCACCTCCTCGCGTACGCGCTCGTTGATGAGCACGTTGGCGTCCACCGCCATGCCGAGTGTGAGCAAAATACCCGCCATGCCGGGCAGCGTGAGCGTGGCGCCCATCACCGAGAGGATGGCGAGCATCAGGAACAGGTTCATCACCAGCGCGACATTCGCGAACCAGCCGAACAGCCCGTAGAACGTGGCCATGAAGGCGAGCACCAGGACGAAGCCCGCCCCCAGCGCCAGCGCGCCGGCACGGATGGCGTCCGCGCCCAACTCCGGCCCCACGCTCTGTTCCTCCACGATGTTGAGCGGCGCGGGCAGGGCGCCGGCGCGCAGCAGCAGCGCGAGGTCGGTGGCGGATTGGGCGGTGAAATTGCCGGAGATCTGCCCGGACCCGCCGGTGATGGGCTCGCGGATGACCGGGGCCTCAATGATCTTGCCGTCCAGCACAATCGCAAACAACTTGCCGACATTGGCGGTGGTGACATCGGCGAACTGGCGCGCGCCGAGCGCGTTGAGGGAGAAGTTCACCACCCACTGGCCGCTTTGCGGATCCGTGCTGGCCTGGGCGTTTTCCAGGCTGGCGCCGTCCACGGCGACGTTGGCGTACACGTCCAGCGTCTGCTGCGGGTTGCCGGACATCGGCAGCTGCTCGTCGCCCAGCGGCGGCACGGGGCCAGGCGCGGCGGTGGCATCCACCATCTGGAAGGTCATGTGCGCGGTGGTGCCGATCAGCGTCTTCACCCGTTCCGGGTCCGAGATGCCGGGGAGCTGCACCACGATCTGGTCCTGGCCCTGGCGCTGGATTGAGGGGTTAAGCACGCCGGAGCCGTCGATACGGCGCTGGATGATGGTGATGGCCTGGTCCACCGCCTGGGAATTGCGGGTTGCCTGGGTGGCGGGTGGAATGGCGATGGTGATGGAGCCATCCGGCGCCTGCGCTAGGGCGACGCTGGGGCTGGACGAGCCTGGTGTGTAGGTGATGAGCTTCTGTAGCGCCGCCATCGCCTGCTGGCCTTGGCCTTCCAGCGGATGCAGCACGACCTGGTTATTGGCGAGGTCCGCATGCAGCCCGGTATAGCCGAGCCCGGCATTGCGCAGGGTCTGGCGGGCCTCGTCGACCAGGGCGTTCAGGTCCTGCTTCGCAATCGCGCCGGTGTCGATCTGCAGCAGCAGGTAGGAGCCGCCGCGCAGGTCGAGGCCCATATGCACCTGGTTCCAGGGCAGGAAGCCCGGCCAAAAGCTGGGGCGGGCCGAAAGGTTCGGCAGGCTGAGCAGAATGCCCAGTCCGCAGAGCAGCAAGATGCCGAAAGTCTTGGCGCGGCTGAAGTAAAGCACGGTGGCTCCAAAATTTCCCTAAACCGGATGCGGTATGGCCGGGCGGGGCGTTGCGCGCAACCCCAGGGCGGAATACCACGGAGGCCATGAGCGAGCGATTGCAAGTGGGCTTGATCGGGGCGGGCCATTTCGGCCGCTACCACGCGTTGAAACTGGCTGGGGCGAAGCGGGCGAAGCTGATCGGCCTGGCCGACCCGAACCCCGAGCGGGCCAAGACCGTGGCCTGGGAGGCCGGGTGCCCGGTGCGCCCGGTGGAGGAAATTTTGCAGCTGGCCCAGGCGGTGGTGATCGCGGCTCCGGCCGAGTTTCATTACGACCTTGCCGCCCGTGCGCTGAAGGCGGGAAAACATGTGCTGGTGGAAAAGCCGATTTCCGCGACGCTGGACCAGGCTAGCGAGCTGGTGGAACTGGCGAAGCAGACCGGGCTGGTGCTGCAGGTGGGGCATCTGGAGCGCTTCTCCGCCGCGCATGGCGCCGTGAGTGCCCGCATGGGCAAGCCGCTTTATATCGAGGCTGTCCGCATCGCCCCATTCAAGCCGCGTGGCACGGATGTCTCGGTTATCCTCGACCTGATGATCCACGATCTGGACCTGATCCTGGCGCTGACCGACTCGGAGGTGGTGAGCGTGGACGCCGTGGGAGCCCCGGTAGCCAGCGCGCATGATGACATAGCCAATGCCCGCATCCGTTTCGCCAATGGCGCGGTGGCGACGATCACGGCCAGCCGCATCTCGCTCAAGACCGAACGCAAGATGCGCATCTTCTCGCAGACCGGCTATCTGACCGTGGATTTCTCCGCGCGCAAGCTCACCCTGGTCGGGCGTAGCATCGGCATGAAGCTGCCGGGCTTCGAGGAGTTCGGCGTGGAGCAGGCGGGCTGGCAGGACCATGACGCGCTCTCAGCCGAGCATGAGGCGTTTTTTGCCTCGGTGCTGGATGGCGCGCCGGTGGCGGTGGATGCCGAGGCCGGCAAGCGCGCCCTGGCAGCGGCGCTGATGGTGAGCGAATCGATCGCGGCGAGCCGGGCGGTGGCGGAAGCGAGCGGGCTGATACCCAAGCTCGCCTAACGCATCTTCGACTTCACCTTGATCATCTCCCCATCCACGGCGAAATGTCCGAAGCCGTGGTGGTGGAGCGTCTTTGCGTCTTTCAGCTTGGGGTTTTCCCAGGCGTGCACGCATTCCAGGATGAACAGGTTGTAGGCGTTCACCATCCTGGTGTCCTTCACCTTGCACTCCAGGTTGACGATGGCTTCGCCGACCAGCGGCGCGACAACGTGCTTGGCGGGCAGGGGGGTAAGATTATACACGCCGAACTTGTCGGTGTCGTTGCCGGTGCAGTTGCCGACTCCGGCAACGGTCTCCGCCAACTCGGCGGGCGGCACGGCGAGGACGCATTCCTTGGTCTTGCGCAGCGCCGCGAAGCTGTGGTTGGCGGCACTGACCACGCAGGCGATCAGCGGCGGCTCGAACTCGACCATCATATGCCAGGACATGGCCATGATGTTCGGCTTGCCTTTCGGCGCCTGGGTGGTGAGCAGCACCACCGGGCCGGGCTCGATGAACTGATAGACTTTTTCGAGGGGCAGGTCTTTCATCATGCGCGGAAATCTATCCGCGCCAGCGGGCTCCTTGCTTGATCAGGATCAATCCTGGCTCCGCATTTCAGCCGGGCAGGTATCCCAGAAGCTCATCGCTGCTCATCACGGCGCAATAGATCATGTTGATGATCTCCAACTCCTTCAGGTGCAGATCAAAGCTCCCGGCGGCACAGCCATCCTCGACCACGATCACGTCGAAGCTCTCATCGGCTAGGCTGCGCACTGTGGAGGCGACGCACTGGTCGGTGAAGAT
>DATIWS010000147.1:0-4573 GCA_035519275.1 Acidocella sp.
CCCAAACGGCCCAGCCGCGGGGGTGAAGGCGATGCTCAAGGCGATCGCCGAGGCCTAAGAGGCCCTTACAAAACCCTACTATGCCGGCCGCCTCGCACCGCATTTCTGCGCTCCGGTGCTCACGTGCTTCAACGTACGCTCCGCTCCGGTGCTCGAAAAACGGTGCCACTCGGCTCGGCTTAGCGGGTTTTGTAAGGGCCTCTAATCGCAGTTATTGCCCCTGAGGGTGAAGCCCGCCACCTTGCCGTCCTTGAGGGTGAAGGTGATCTCGCAGGACCAGACCTGCACATCCTGCGGGAACCCGGCGTTATAGTACGGCCCGTAATACGGCCCGTACCAGGGGCCGTACCCGCCCATGGCGAAGTTGTTGGGCAGCACCTGTGCGTGCCCCTGAACATAAGCGAGATACTGCACGCCGTTCACGGTGATCTGCTTGTCGGGCACACCCATGGACTGCACGAGCTTGTCCTCCGGCGCCCCGATATAAGCGGCCATGCGCGATTGCAGGCTGGGCCCGTGGGCGCAGGCGGCAAGGACCAAAGGCACGGCAAGAACAACGCGGCGCATGACTAAGCCCTCCTGCCATTAATATAGGCACGGCGCCCAACAAGTTGATGACGTACATCAAGGCAGCCAGAGCACATCCGCAATGCGCGGCGCGCCGGTGGCGAGCATGGCCAGCCGGTCGAACCCCAGCGCGATGCCCGAGCAGGCGGGGAGCTTCGTCACGGCGGCGAGGAAGTCCTCGTCCATCTCCCAGTCCGGCCCATACAGCGCATGCCGCCGCGCGCGGTCGGCGAGAAAGCGGGCGCGCTGCTCGGCGGCGTCGGTAAGCTCTACGAAGGCGTTGGCCAGCTCGATGCCACACACATAAAGCTCGAAGCGCTCGGCCACGCGCGGGTCCTCGGGACATTTGCGCGCCAGCGCCGCCTGGGCGGCGGGCCAATGCGTGAGGAACGTGGGGCGCTCCCGGCCCAGATGCGGCTCGATGCGCTCCAGCAGCAAGCGGAAGAACAGATCCTCCCAATCCTCACCCTCGCGCAGTTTGGCCCCGGCCTGGGCGGCCAGCGCGGGTGCGTCATCGGCTGTGGCCAGCACATCCGCGCCCACATAGCGCCGGAACGCCTCGGCCACGGTCAGGAACTCCGGCTCGTCCAGCCGCGTGGTGATGCCCCGGCAGGTTACCTCGGGCGGCAACGTGGCGCGCAGGAGCGAGAATGTCTCGTCCATGAGCGCCTGCATATCCGCGCCGAGCGAATACCATTCCAGCATGGTGAACTCAGGCGCGTGGGTGTCGGACCACGGCTCGTCGCGCCAAACGCGGGCGAGCTGGAAAATCGGCCCGGAGCCACCCGCCAGCAGTTTCTTCATGGCGAATTCCGGCGAGGTGTTCAGCCATCTTTCTGCTCCCGCCGGGACGGCGCGGAGGTGAACCTCTTCACCCGGGGCGAGCACGGCGTAGGGGGTTTCCACCTCGGTATAGCCACGGGCGGTGAAGAAGGCGCGCACCGCGGCGGCAAGGCGTTGGCGGCGCAGCAGGAGGGGAAAACGGTCGGGCAAGGTCTGCCAGGGTTGAGAGCGCATGGCGCACGTTCTACATCACGCCGATGCCGGATGGTATTTCCCCCAAGCCCCGCACGCTGCGCCGCCCCGCCGAGCTGATGCGAGCCGGGCTGCTCCCCCCTGAACAACGCGAAGCCGCCGAGGCCGTGGCCGTGCGCTATGCCATCGCCGTGCCCCCTGCCCTGGCGGCGCTCATCGAGTCGCCAGACGATCCGCTCGGGCTGCAATTCATCCCCGATGCGGCGGAGCTGATCACCGCCCCGCATGAGAGCGCGGACCCGATCGCGGACGAGGCCCTCTCGCCCATTCCCGGCATTGTCCACCGCTACCCGGACCGCGCGCTGCTCAAGCCGCTGCTGGCCTGCCCGGTCTATTGCCGGTTCTGCTTCCGGCGCGAGCAGGTGGGGCCGGATGGCGGACTGCTCTCGGCCGAAGAACTGGAGGCGGCCTATGCCTATATCGCGGAACGCCCGGCGATCCGCGAGGTGATCCTGACCGGCGGCGACCCGCTGATCCTCTCGCCGCGCCGCCTGGGCGAGATCCTGCGCCGGCTGGAGGCGATTCCGCATGTGGAGCTGCTGCGCATCCATAGCCGCGTGCCGGTGGCGGACCCGGCGCTGGTGAACGAGGCGCTGCTCGCCGCGCTGGAGACCGAGAAGCCTCTGTACATCGCCGTGCACAGCAACCATGCGCGGGAGCTGACGGCGGAGGCGATGGAAGCCTGCCGCAAGCTCACCCGGCTGGGTATTCCGCTGCTCGGCCAGACCGTGCTGCTGAAGGGCGTGAATGACAGCGACGCGGCGCTGGCCGATCTATTCCGCGCCATGCTGCGCGCCCGCATCAAGCCGTATTACCTGCACCAGCTGGACCCCGCCCCCGGCACCGCGCGCTTTTATGTGGAGCCGGAGCGCGGGCGCGAGATCCTGCGCAATCTGCGCGGCAGGATCAGCGGCACGGCCTTCCCCACCTATATTCTCGACCGCCCCGGCGGCCTGGGCAAAATCCCGCTCTAAGGTAGGGGTTGATCGGAGCGACCCACGCCGGCCATGCTCCCCCGTGGCTGGCTTCCTCTCCATTTGGCCAAAACGGGCCGGGAGCAGCCACCACAACGCACTACGCGTCTGTTACTGGCTGTCGGCCAGCTCCAGCCTGGTCACGGTTACCTTGGCCACGCCGCTGCCAACCAACCCCAGCTCTTCCGCTGCGGCTTGAGAGAGGTCGATGATGCGGTGGCCGTGCGGCATGCAGTCATTCACCCGCACGACGATGGAGCGGCCATCGCTGATGCGTGAGACGCGTACTTGCGTCCCCGGCGGGATGGAGGGCGAGGCGGCGGTAAGCATGTCGCGGCTAAAGACCTCGCCCGTGCAGGTGCGGTGCAGCCCGGGGCCGGGCCGGTACCAAGAGGCCGTGCCGACAACGGCAGGACCGGCGGCCTGATATTGCGGAGCGGTCGGGACAGCCTGCGCCGGAGCGGGAGCCGGTCCGACGAGGGCGGCCTGCGGGCCGGGCGCGGTAGCACAGGCGGAAAGGCCACCAGAAAGAAGGGCGAGCGCCAGAAATGGCACAAGACGGGACCTGCTCATTTAAAACAGGCCGCTGGGTTGTGTTGCGGGCTTGTCCATGCGGGCCATGCGTAACCCATATCCGGCGGCCTTGCATAGCTCTGAGCCCTTGTTGCTGGCATTTTGCGTCCAGTTTTTGCCCTGAATCGAGCAATACCGGGCTCGCATACTGGCTCAACCGGCATCTCGGCGTGGGGCGTGGCGGGCCCCTCGGCGCTCGTCGGCGCTGAGCACGGCGTGCACCTGGGCAAGGTCGCGGCGGCGGAATGGCGGCTTTGGCGAGCACAACGGCAACAAGCGGACGTTCGTTCACGGAGACTGCCGACGGAAGCCTGCGCCCCCCTTATGGGATGTCCCGGGGGGCCGGCAGGGTAAAGCGGAAGACGGCGCCGCAGGGCTGGTTCGGTGCCGCCCATATCCGGCCACCATGGGCTGTGACGATCGAGCGGCTGATCGCCAGTCCCAGGCCCATGCCGCCGGACTTGGTTGTATGGAAGGACTCGAACAGCTGGTCGATATGAGCCGGGTCGAGCCCGGTGCCGGTGTCCCTCACTTCGACGAACAGCGCGGTCTCGTCATCCCAGCCTGAATTTACGGTCAGCTCGCGCTGGCCGGCGTCCTTCGCCTTCATCGCTTCGACGGCGTTGGTGATCAGGTTGAGGATCACCTGCTGGACCTGCACACGGTCGGCGGTCACCACCGGCAGGCCGGACAACAGGCCGGTTCGCAAGACGACGTGATTCCTCTGCAAGACGTCGTCGGTCATGGCGATGACCTCGCGAATGGTCGCGTTGATGTCCAGCTGATCCTTGTGCGGCGCCTCTTTCTTGGCGAGCGCGCTCACGCGGCTGATGATCTCGCTGGCGCGCTGGCAGTCTTTGGCGATCCTCTCCAGCGCCGCGTTGGCCTCTTCGAGACGGGGCGGCACCGTAACGAGCCAGCGCGTCGCGGCGCCGGCGCTCATGGAGATCGCCGAGAGCGGCTGCTTGACCTCGTGGGCGATTGAGGAGGTCAACTCGCTCAGGAGCATCACGCGATTGACGCGCGTAAGATCCTCCTGGGCTTCCCGCAGCGCCTCCTGGGCTTGCCGGCGCGCGGTGATGTCGTTGCTGGTTTCCAGGATCCCGGCAGGCCGGCCGCGCTCGTCGCGCTTCAACGACCAGCGGCAGGCCTGAATAACCGGCGTTCCATTGCGCGTCTTGCGGACGACTTCGCCCTCCCAGCGATCCGTGCTCAAGAGTTCGGCCTTGATGACGTCGAGCGGTATCGGGAAGGTGGCGCTCAGGAGCTGGTGGGAAATCTTGCCGAGGGCCTCGGCCGCGGTCCACCCATACAAAGCCTCGGCACCGCGGTTCCAGTAGGTAATTACATTGTTCATGTCTTTCGCGATGATAGCATCATGGGTCAGGTCGAGGAGCGTGGCCTGCTCGCGCCCCGCTCCGACC
>DATIWS010000148.1:0-3650 GCA_035519275.1 Acidocella sp.
CCCGGAATGCCGCCCTGCCCGCCATCGCGGAAATGCACATGCGGGTCGATGATGCCCGGCAGCACATGCAGCCCGGCGGCGTTGAATTCCTCGGCGGCGGGGGCGAGATTCTTGCCGATGGCGGCGATCTTGCCGTGTTTCACGCCGATATCGGCCTGCGCCTCGCCCCAGGGGAGCACCACAACGCCGTCACGGATCAGAAGATCAAAACTCATATCTGCCTCAATGTCGAAAACACATCGCCCGCAGGGGGCAAATCCAGCACATGCCGGCGGTGCCAGAGTGCCGTGAACAATAGCACCCAGGCGGCAAAACCGGCTCGTTTATCTTCCGCCCGCTCCAGCAGGGCGCGTACCTTCTCCGGCGCCGCCAGCTCGGCGATGACCGGCTGGCGCGCCAGGAGTTCGCCCAAAGGCTTGGCCTGCGCCGCGATCCAGGCGCCGACAGGCACGTCGAACCCCTGCTTGCGGGCGAATGGTTTGGCGGCCGGGAGGTTCTTCTCCAGCCAGCGCCGCAGCAGGTATTTGCCCATGCCCCGGCGCACCACCATCCCGTCCGGCAGGGAGAAGGCGAAGGCTGCCACCTCCTTGTCGATGAACGGGGTGCGGCCCTCGATGCCATGGGCCATCAGGCAGCGGTCCAGCTTCAGCAGCAGGTCATGCGGCAGCCAGTCGGCCATGTCGGCCATCTGCGCGCATTTAAGGCGCGAGAGATGCCCCCCTGCCCGCTCCGCCGCTTCAATGCCGTCCCGCCAGCCCTTGGGCGGGTCGCGCAGCACGTCCAGCCCGTCGAACACGCCGCGCCCGCGCATGGGCTTGGGGAAGAAGCGCCGCGCCGCCGCGCGGTAGCGGCCATAGCCCGCGAACATCTCATCCCCGCCCTCGCCGGAGAGGATCACCTTCACGTCCTTGCGCGCTTCCCGCGCCAGGAACCAGCTCGGGATGATGGCGTAATCCGCCACCGGGTCGTCCATGCAGGCGACGATCTCGGGGAGGTGCTCCCACATCATCGCCTGGGTGATCTCCACCCGTTCATGCCGCGCGCCAACGCTTTTCGCCATGGCGGCGGCGGCGTCGCGCTCATCGGCCACGCCGGGCACGTCGAACCCGGCGGTGAAGGCCAGCACCGGGCTGGTGTTGAGCCGGGCCATCAGCGCCAGGATGGCGGCGCTGTCGATCCCGCCGGAGAGGAACATGCCATAGGGCACGTCCGAGCGCTGGTGCAGCTCCACCGCCTCCTCCAACACCGCATCCAGCTTCACCAGCGCGTCGTCCTCGTTTTTTGGCGGCGCCTTGGGTGTGGGGAAGGCCAGGCGCTTGCGCGCGTCGACCCGCCCCTTGCGGACGGTCAGCGTCTCGCCCGGCAACACGCGCTGGATGCCCGCGAAGATGCTCTGCGCCCCGGTGGTGAATTGCAGGTTCAGCAGCTCGCCGAGCTTATTCGGCACGACCCGGCGCGGCACCACGCCAGCCTCCAGCAGCGCCCGAGGCTCCGAGGCAAAGGCCAACCCGCTCCCCCCCGCCGCCACGTAAAGCGGCTTCATGCCGAACAGGTCGCGCGAGAGGGTCAGGGTGTGGAACGCGCCGTCATGAATGGCGATGGCGTACATGCCACGCAGATGTTCGGTATAAGTGAAGCAGGCGCGGGCATAGACCTTGAGCGGCACCTCGCAATCGCTCTGCGTGGCGTACTCGCCGCCGAAGCTCTCGCGCAGCTCGCGGTAATTATATATCTCGCCATTGGCGACGAGCGTGAGCGCGCCGTCGTATAGCGGCTGATCGCCGGTGGCGAGGTCGATGATGGCGAGGCGCGTATGCACCAGCGCGCCGACTGGCGTGGTGTAGCGTCCATGCCCGTCCGGTCCGCGATGCGCCAGCGCCGCCGTCATGCGGCCCAGCATGGCTTCATCCAGCGCCACCCCAGGGTGGAGCGCAATGCCCGCGATGCCGCACATCAGCAAGTCACCCTGGCGAAAAAGTCCAGCCAAGTGGCGGTGACCGCCGCTTCCGCGAATTCGGCTTCAAAGCGCGTCCGCCCGGCGGCGGCGAGCTTGGCGCGCAGCCCGGAATCGCCCAGCAGCAGCCGCGCCGCGATGGCTAGGCTGTTGGCGTCATCCACCGGCACCAGCACGCCATCCTCGCCGTCGCGGATCACCTCGCTCGGGCCTTCCGCCCGCGCCGCCAGCACCGGGGTGGCGGCGGAAAACGCCTCCAGCACCATGTTGCCCAGCGGCTCGTGGCGTGAGGAGGAGACGAACACATCCGCTGACCGGAGCAGCGCCCCGGTATCGCTGCGCCAGCCGGGCAGCTTCACCCGCTCGCCCAGCTTCAGCTCGGCGACAAGCTTTTCCAAAGCCGGGCGTTCCGGCCCCTCGCCCGCGATCACGCAATACACATCCGGCAGCCGCGCCATGGCCTGGATTAGTGTGTCGAACCCCTTGACCTCGTGCAGCCTCCCGAGACCGAGCAGCAGCGGCGCGCCCTCGGGGATGCCCAGCTCCACGCGGGAGGAAGGAGCTTCGCCCGCGAAATCGGTGACGAAATTCGGCAGGTATGCGGTGCGCTCAGGCGGAAAGCCGGTGCCGGTGATGTAATCGACGATGCCGCGCGTGTTGCCGACGAGGTAGCGGCAGGCGCGAAAATATTTGAGGTCGTAATACCCGCCGAGCCGGCCGACATTCACCCAGGGTCCGCGCGGCAGATGTGCTGCGGCACGGCTCATCCAGGCCATGGCGATGTCCGGCTTGAATTCCTGCAGAGCACGGCGGATGCCGGGGCGAGTGCCAAAGTCCAGCCGCCCGCCGAAGCGGAACTGCACCGGGGCAAGCCCCTTGACGGCAAGGCGCGAGGCGCGGCCTTCCTCGCGACGGATGACGGGAAGCACATCCTGCCCGGCGCGGGAAAGCGCACCGGTCATGCGTTCATAGAAGAGTTCAGCCCCGCCATTGGCGGCGCCAGCCATGACCTGGGCTATACGCATAATAGAATCTTCGCCGCTTTCAACACATCTGTCACCTGCAGCCCGTCCATCGGCGCGTCGCCCTCCGGCCCCGGCGCCTCGGCGATGGCGGTGCGAACGCCGGCGGGCGCGTATTCGCTGGCCTTGGAGCGCCCGAACAGCCCGAGTGTCGGCGTGCCCGCAGCGGCGGCGAGGTGCATCAGCCCAGAGTCGTTGCCTATGAAAATTTTGCACCGGCGCAGGCAGGCGGCAGCCTCGGGCAGGGAAAGTTTGCCGACGAGGTCGATCGCCCCGGGCAGCGCCGCCAGCAAGGGTGCGGCGCGCCGCGCCTCATCCGCCCCCGGTCCGCCGAACACGGCGGCGCGGGCGCCGGGCATCTGCGCGGCCAAAGCATGAAACACTTCCACGAACCGCTCCGGCGGCCAGATTTTGCCATCCCAATTGGCGGTGGGGGCCAGGGCGATCATCGGCCCCTCGCCCAGCAGCGCCGCGGCCTTGGCGTCATCCGCTGTTCCGGTCCAGGCCACGGGCAGCGGAGCGGGGTCGAACCCCAGCGCCGTGCCGAGCTGCTGGTAGCGTCGCCCCGGGCGCCGCCCGCCTTTCAGTATCTTGCGCCGCCGGGCCGCCAGGAACAGCGAGAGACCCGAGCCACGTATATCCACCACCAGATCCCAGACCTGCCCGGCCACCTG
>DATIWS010000149.1:0-3659 GCA_035519275.1 Acidocella sp.
GAAATTGCACACTTCCGCGCCCAGCAGCGCCTCCACCGCCGGATCAGCGGCGAAGCCCAGCAGCGCCTCATGCCGGGTGGTCGTGCCGCCGGCGGCGTTTTCCTGCGCGGCGGCGGTGGCGGCGAGCAGCCCCGGCACGGCACAATGCTCGGGCAGCTTCGGCATGGCGATGGCGTAGCCCGGCGCGGTGCCATGGGCCCGCAGCGCGGCGGAGGCTATGTGCGCCTGCGCGCCGATGAAGGCGGTCAGCGTCACTGCCGTGTCGCGCGCCGCCTGGGTGCCGTAATCCAGCCCGAGGCGGGTGAGGAACAGGTTGAGGTCGGTAAAGCCGATGGCGAGGCGGTGCGCGCCCGGCGCGGCAAGCGTGAGCGCCGTGACGGCGAGGCGAATATCGGCGGCGAGGGACGCGGCGTCGAACGCACCTTCGGCCAGGTAGGCGGCGATGTTGAACACGAAGCCGGGTACGGCGCCGGGGCGGTTGCGCCAGATATCGGCGCTCGGGCTGCCGCGGCGCGAGGCCAGCAGCTCATGCAGCGCCGTGCCGGTCTCCGGGGAGAGATCCGCCGCCGCGGCCCGTGCTGCGATCGGTGCAATCCAGCCCTGCGCGGCGTCGGCAATGTCGATGCGCCGCGCCTCCGGCAGGATGGCCGCGAGTGCGTCCGCCGCCGCCTGGCCCCAGGCCGCCGGCAGCTTCACGGTCACCTGCGGCGCGTCAGGGTCCGCCGCCGCCGCGAACGCGGCCTGCTTGATGCCATGCCAGGGTTTTTCCGCTTTGATCTGTGCCATGCCCTGACACTATGCCGAGCCGGGCCGCAATTAAAGTGCATATTGTGGTCAAAAACGGCGGTGACCACAAAATCCTGTGGATAGCTTTCTTGCGTTCGATGCAATGGATCAAGCGAGCTGCTGCAATGGACCAAGCGCGCGGCATCTCCTATACAAAGAGTCATGAGCACATCCAGCGCCGACGCTTCCGTTACCAAAGGTCGTTCCCTCGGTCTGTGCGGATTGTTCCGCAATCCGGGGCTGTATTTCCTGACCCTGTTCCGCGGCAAATTTGTCGGGCGGGATGCGCAGGGCAACCAGTATTTCGAGCGCCCGGGCAGGCTCGGCCGCACCCGCCGCTGGGTGGTATATGCCGGCCCGGCTGATGCCTCCAGCGTGGCGCCGGAATGGCACGCCTGGCTGCATCACCTCACCGATGCGCCGCTCTCCCAGCCCGCTCGCCCGTGGCAGCGCGCGCACCGGCCGAACCCGACCGGCACTCCGGCGAGCTACCGCCCCTCCGGGCATGACTACATGGGCGGCAAAACCGCCAAGGCCTCGTCGGATTACGAATCCTGGATGCCGGATCAAGCTTGATGAGCCGCAGACTTCCTGAGCTTCTTACCGGGTTCGCGGTCATCATCGTCGCGGCTGTGTTCCTGGTGTACGCGCTTGCCGGTGCAGGCAAGGTGAGCACGGGCGGTTATTCGCTGACGGCCCGGTTCGGCAGCATCGGCGGCCTTACCGTCGGGTCGGACGTGAAGATCGGCGGCGTCATCGTCGGCCATGTCGCCGATGAGGCGCTGGACCCGGAGACCTACGCCGCCATCGTCCATCTGGACATCAATGACGGCATCAAGGTCCCTGATGACAGCAGCGCCTCCGTCACCTCCGACGGTCTGCTCGGCAATGTCTATGTCGCGGTGTCGCCCGGCGGCTCGAACACCATGCTCGCCCCTGGCGCGTCCTTCCAGATGACGCAGTCGGCCATCAACGTGCAGGATCTGCTGGGCAAGTACATCTTCTCGGCGGGCGGCACGCAGGGCAAATCCTCTTCCGGCGCGTTGCAGCCCGGCTTGTCTCGGGGGTCGGATAAATAAAGACCATGCGTGTTTCCGCCGTAGCATTGGCGTTGTTGTTGGGGTCAGGCGTGGCCTGGGCGCAGAACGACCAGAGCGTCATCGTCATCCCGCCCGCGCCGCCCATCGTGTCCGCTCCGCAAGCCGCGGCACCCGCCGCGCCGCAAGCTCCGGTTGCTCAAGTGCAGTCGCAGACCCTGCCTGCCGTGCCGCCGGATCAAAGCGCCGCGCCCGCCGTGCCGCAGACGCAGCCCGCGCCCGATCAGACGAACCCGGCGAATCCCGCGCCTGCGGCCAGCACGCAGCCGGCCCCGCCGGATGTCGCTCCCACGCCGCCGAATGACTGGACCCCCGGCCATGCTGCGGTGCTCGGCGTGCTCAACAAGGTTGATGGCAGCACGTCCCAGCTTTCCGTTCCTGTCGGCGGGCAGCCCGTCAAGGCGGGCGATGTGATGGTGAGCGTGCAGGCCTGCGCCACCCGTCCGCCCCAGGATCTGCCGGACGCGACCGTGTTCCTGACCGTGCAACCTGCCGATGACAGCACCGCCGCGCCGCTGTATCGCGGCTGGATGCTGCGTTCCGCCCCCGGCGCTACCGTGGTCGGCAATGCCGCTGAAACCTTCAGGGTCATCAGCTGCGACTGAGTCGCGTTTCTGCGGGTTGTGCCGAAAACACAACAGCTTCATAAAGTTGTTGCTGCC
Organism: Acidocella sp.; assembly: GCA_035519275.1. Classification (GTDB taxonomy): domain Bacteria; phylum Pseudomonadota; class Alphaproteobacteria; order Acetobacterales; family Acetobacteraceae; genus Acidocella. The sequence goes on from DATIWS010000149.1 coordinate 2,546, forward strand.
CGCTGATCGCCCCTGTTGAACCTTGGCCGTAACCGCTAAGTAGGACTTGGTTCATTCGTCATTCACTTGGAGTTTCTCCATGAAATTGCGCCTTACGCTCGCCGCCGCGACCTGCCTTGCCCTGCCGCTCGCCGCCCATGCGCAGCCGGTTTCCGGCCCGTATGTGAGCCTGGAAGCCGGTACGTCGTTCCAGCAACCGGTGAAGTACAATGAATCCCTGGGCGGCACGTCCGGCAAGATGCTCTACCGCGAGTCCTATGCGGGCGACGCCGCGGTGGGCTACGGCTTCAGAAATGGCTGGCGCGTGCAGCTTGACGTCAACGATCTGCATTCCACCATCGCTGAGAATAACAACAGCCTGTCCGGCCATACCGACGCGAGGGGCACCCACAGCACGTTCGGGCCGATGGTAAACGCCCTGTACGACTTCAATGCCAGCCTGCCGGTATTCCCATATATCGGCGCGGGCATGGGGTATCAGTGGACGCACGCATCGTCCCGCACCAGCCCCTCCTATGGCGGCACCAAGGGCGCCCCTGCGTATGACATCGTCGCCGGCTTGTCTTACCCGGTTGCCGCTGTGCCCGGCCTCGCGCTGACGGCGGAATACCGTTACGAGAAGCTGTTCAGCGACACCAAGTACGTTGAGACCATCACAGGCGCGCCATCTTCTGGCACCATCAAGTTCCGCAACCAGTCCAGCCACAACGTGTTCCTGGGCGTGCGCTACCAGCTGTTCAACGCCCCGGCGGCGGCGCCTGCCCCGGCGCCGGAGGCTGCCCCGGTTGCTGCTCCGGCTCCGGCCCCGGCCAAGACCTACCTGTTGTTCTTCGACTGGAATAAGTACAATTTGAACTCGCGCGCGACGCAGATCGTTGCCCAGGCGGCATCTGACTCCAAGACCCAGAATGTGACCACGCTGGATGTCTCCGGCTACACGGACACTTCTGGTGCCGCGCAGTACAACCAGGGTCTGTCCGAGCGCCGTGCCAAGGCTGTCGCCGCGCAGCTGGTTCAGGATGGCGTCCCGGCCTCCGAGATCGAGATCCACGGCTTCGGTGCGACCCACCTGCTGGTGCCGACCGGCCCGAACGTGCGCGAGCCGCAGAACCGC
>DATIWS010000150.1:0-2810 GCA_035519275.1 Acidocella sp.
GATCTCGGCGACATTGGTACCGATGCCCTGCAGCGACTGGCCGCTGCGCCGCACCAGCTCCACCCCCTGCTCGACCTGCTGACCGGAGGTGGAGATGAGCGTTTTGATCGCCTTGGCCGCATCGGCCGAGCGTTGCGCCAGGGCCCGCACCTCGGAGGCGACGACGGCGAAGCCCCGCCCGGCATCGCCCGCGCGCGCGGCCTCCACCCCCGCATTGAGCGCCAGGAGGTTCGTCTGGAAGGCGATCTCGTCGATTAACCCGATGATATTGCCGATCTCGCGCGAGGAGGTCTCGATCTGCCCCATCGCCGCGCCGGCCTCGGTCACCACGCCGCGCGATTCGGCCGCGCCGGCATCGGCGGCTTTTACCGCATTGCTCACCTGCGCGGCACCCTCGGCGGTCTGCCGCACGGCCGCGGTCAGCTCGTTCAGCGCCGCGGTGCTTTGCTCCAGGCTAGCAGCTTGGCCTTCGGTCCGGCGGGACATATCATCCGCCGCGGCCGCAACTTCGCCGATGCTGGTGTCGATGGCGCGGGACGTTTCCTGAATGCTGGCCAGCGTGCCGCCGAGCTTGTCCATCGCGTTGTTGAAGTCCTGCCGTAGCTGCACGTATTCGGGCGGGAGATTGTCGCCGATGCGGTGGGTGAGATCCCCGGTGGCCAAAGCGTGCATTGCCTCGCCCATGGTGCTGATCACGTTATCCGCGGTGCTGGTCATGTGCTCTTCCGCCGCGGTGCGCCGGGCCTCGAACGCTTTGAGATAGACCGAGATCGCGATTTCCATATCGAGAAACGTGGCCTTGACCAGGGCGGAGATTTCTTCCGCCAGCTGGACCTGGCCGGGGCGCGTGCGGCCGAAGAGGGATTTCGGCCAGCGCGCGGCGGTTATGGCGTTGAGCATATGCTCCAGCACGATGGTGTAGCCGCTGATATACCAGCGCGGCTCAAGCCCGATACGCGCATGCGCCTCACCCACATGAATCGCCGCGTTGGCATAATTTTCATCCAGCCGGCCATCGGTGATGCGGTCCCAATGCTCGCGCTGCTTGCTCTTGGCCATGCGGACCATTTCGTCGCTCGGGAAGAATTTCGCCACATCCGGCACGGTGCGCATTTTTTCGTAGAATGCATCCAACGCTCTGGGCAAGGCGGACATGATGGCGGATTTCATCCCGCGCAGGCGGTTTTGCGCATGCGGGCCGAAATTCATGAAATTCAGCCGGTCGTTGAGTTTTTTGGTGTTAGACATGCGGTTCCGCCAGTTGGTTGAGGGGGCGGAACCGGGCTTACGCCTCCCGGGTTAAATCTCCTTTAACCGCAAGCGTTTGACGGCGCTATTTCACGTCAGTCGGACGAGGTGGTTGACCGGCCCGTGCCCGGCGCCGAAGCCCGGCGCGGTGCGGATCGCCTCCTGCAAATAATGCCGGGCGCGGCGCGTGGCCTCGATCAGCGGCAGCCCCTGGGCCAGCCCGGTGGCGATGGCCGAGGCCATGGTGCAGCCGGTGCCGTGGGTGTTGCGGCTATGCAGCCGGGGCAGGGTGATGGCCTCCACCGCCTCGGCGGTGACCAGATAGTCGGTTAGCATCTCGCCACCGCCATGCCCGCCTTTCACCAGTGCCGCCTTGGCGCCCATGGCCAGCAACGCCCGCCCGGCGGCGATGCGTTCGTCCCCGGTTTCCACCTTTAGCCCGGTGAGCTTGGCGGTTTCCGGCAGGTTGGGGGTGACCACGGCGGCGCGCGGCAGCAGCACGGCCTTCAGCGCGGCGATGGCGGCATCGGGCAGCAGCACCGCGCCGGAGGTGGCGACCATCACCGGGTCCAGCACCATGGGAATGTTCTGCGGCAGGGATGCCGCCACGGCGCGGATGATCTCCTCGTTCGCCAGCATGCCGAGCTTGATGGCATCGGCGCCGATATCGGCGAGGACGGTTTCGATGGAAAGCCGCACGAAATCCGCTGGCAGCGTGTGTATCCCGGCCACGCCCAGCGTGTTCTGCGCGGTGACGGCGGTGATGGCCGTGCAGGCATAGGCGCCCAGCGCGGAGATGGTCTTGATATCCGCCTCGATTCCCGCGCCGCCGCCGGAATCCGACCCGGCGATGGTGAGGACGCGTTTCATGCGGCGTGTTCGGTGGCCTGGGCGATGGTCTCGCACAGCCCGCCGACGATCTCGGTGATCAGCGCGGAATCCTCGCCCTCGGCCATCACGCGGATCAGCGGCTCGGTGCCGGAGGGGCGGATCAGCACCCGGCCCGTGCTGCCAAGGCGTTCCTCGGCGGCGGTGATGGCAGTCTTGATGTGCGGCAGGCCGAGCGGCGAGGCTCCGGCATAGCGCACATTGCGCAGCAGCTGTGGCAGTGGGGCGAAGACCCGGCAGGCTTCCGAAGCACGCTTGCCCGAGCGCACCAGCACCGCCAGCACCTGAAGTGCTGCCACCAGACCGTCCCCCGTGGTGGCGAAATCCGAGAGGATGACATGGCCCGACTGCTCGCCACCGAGGTTGATGCCCTTCTCGCGCATCGCCTCGGCCACATAACGGTCGCCCACCTTGGTGCGGGTGAGGGTAAGGCCGAGCCCGGCAAGGAAACGCTCCAGCCCGAGATTGGACATCACGGTGGCGACGATGCCGCCGCCCGCGAGCCGCCCCTGGGCGTGCATGTCCCGCGCGATAAGTCCGAGGATCTGGTCGCCGTCGATAATCTCGCCCTGCTCGTCGGCCAGGATCACGCGGTCGGCATCGCCATCGAGCGCGATGCCGAGATCCGCGCCATGCTCCAGCACCGCCTCGCAGAGCTGCCGCGGCGCGGTGGA
>DATIWS010000151.1:0-7401 GCA_035519275.1 Acidocella sp.
TCAGCCGCGCAGCATGAACTCCGCCCGGGCCAGATCCCCGGCGGTGGTGATCTTGAAGTTATCCTCGGTGCCCGCGACCATTTCCACCCGCAGCCCAGCATGCTCGGCGATCATCGCGTCATCGGTGAATTCCGTCTCCGGCGCGCTCACCACGGCATGGCGGTGCGCGGCGAGGATATCGGCATAGCGGAAGCCCTGGGGCGTCTGCGCCCGCCACAGCCCGGCGCGGTCCACCGTGCCGGTGACAATGCCATCCTCCACACGCTTCAGCGTATCGGCGAGCGGCACACCCACGATCACCGCGGGCACACGGTCCAGCGCCGCCAGCACGGCGGTGATCGTCTCGGACGCCACGAAGGGGCGCACCGCGTCGTGGATCAGCACCTTCTCCGGCTTCAGCCCGGCGATGCCCTCCAGCCCCAGCCGGGCAGAATCCTGGCGTGTGGCGCCGCCGAACAGCACCGGGCACAGCTTCTCCAGCCCTTCCACGGCTGCCTCGTACAGTGCCACGTCATCCGGGTGGATCAGCACCTGCACCGCGTCGATATCCTTGTGGCTGGCGAGCGACATGATCGTGCGGCGCAGGATCGGCTGCCCGCCCAGGGTGAGATATTGCTTGGGCAGCGGCCCGCCGAGCCGGTAGCCCCGCCCCGCCGCGACAATCATTGCGATATTCATGGTGACAGCCTGTTCCTGGCGCTGTGTGTATCCGGGCCGGGACCATACGCGCCGCGCGCTTGTGGCGGCAAGCCGGGCTCCCTAAAATACGGGCAACACGATCGCAGCAAAATGGAGAATGCAATGTCCGGCTTTGAATTCGCGGCGAGCGCGCAAACGCCGGGGCAGTCGCATGTCTTCCTCGGCGAGGGGCATGAGAGCAACGAGCGCCGCACCTGGGCGGTGATCTGGGTCTGCACCGCGATGATGGTGCTGGAGATCGTCGGCGGGCTGTGGTTCGGCTCCATCGCCCTGGTGGCGGACGGCCTGCACATGAGCACCCATGCCGGTGCGTTGCTGCTGGCGGCTCTGGCCTACACCTTTGCCCGCCGCCACGCGCAGGACCCGCGCTTCTCCTTCGGCACCGGCAAGCTCGGCGATCTCGCCGGTTTCACCAGCGCCATCATCCTCGGCGTTGTCGCCGTCGGCATCGGCGCCGAGGCCGTGCGCCGCTTCTTCTCCCCGGTGCAGATCCATTTCAACGAGGCGATTCCCATCGCGGTGCTTGGCCTGGGCGTGAACCTGCTCTCCGCGTGGCTGCTCGGCGCGGGGCACCACCACCATGGCCATCACGACCACGATCATGACGACCACCACGATCATGATCACGATAATGACCACATGCACCACCAGGACAACAACATGCGCGCCGCCATGGTGCATGTGATGGCCGATGCCGCCGTCTCCGTGGCTGTGATCATTGGCCTGGTGCTGGCGAAGCTCTTCGGCTGGCTCTGGATGGACCCGCTGGCCGGCATCCTCGGCGCCGTCGTCATCGCCAGCTGGGCGGTGACCCTGGTGCGCGACACCGGCGCCATCCTGCTCGACATGACCCCCGACGCGCGGATGGCGCAGGCCCTGCGCGCACTGGTGAAGGAAGAGGGCGACCAACTCACCGATTTCCATCTCTGGCGGCTGGGGCCGGGGCATCTCGGCGCCATTCTCTCGGTGCAGACCGCCTCAAGCCGGGATGCGCAATATTACCGCGCGCGGCTGGAGGAGTTCAGCACGCTGTCGCATGTCACCATTGAGGTTCAGCGCAGCACATGAGCGGGCGGATGCCTTCGCCGATTCGCTGGCCATGGTAAGGTTGCGCTGAAATGTTTATATTGGCCCCAAAACAAGGAGCGCCGAAATGAGCAATTTCCATTACAAAGTCGTGCCGCATGATGGCGGCTGGGCCTACACCCTGAACGGCGCGTTCTCCGAGACCTTCCGCACGCATGATGCCGCGCTGAAAGCCGCTCGCCGCGTGGCCGAGGAGCAGCGCGTGCCGGGCGAGAGCACCTATATCGAGTACCAGACCGAGGACGGGCGATGGCACACCGAGCTTGCGCTCGGCAGCGACCGTCCTGATACGGATGTGGAAGACGGCTAGGCTTCCACCACATCCTCGGCGGCGGCGCGGCGTTCCTCCGCCTGCCGGGCCAGCTTGCGGTAACTGCGCAGCGAGAACGGCAGCATCACCATATAGGCCAGCGCGAGCAGCGCGCCTGCCAGATACGGGTCGGCGAGAATCAGCGACGCCAGCACCACCACGCCGAACAGCAGCGGCAGCAACCCCGCAGTGGGGATCTTGAAGTTCTTGAAGCTCCACACCGGCAGGGTGGAGACGCTCAACCCCCCCACCACCACCAGCACCGCCCCGGTGAACAGGGGGAACGCCGCCAGTTCGTGCAGCCAGCTCAAGCCGAGCTCATCTGCCTCCAACCCCAGGAAGAGCGGAAACAAGGCCAGCGCGGCACCTGCCGGGGCCGGCACGCCGGTGAAGAAATTATAGGCAAAGGCGGCTTTCGGAGCGGTATCCAGCGCGGCGTTGAAGCGCGCCAGGCGCAACGCCATGGACGAGGCGAACATCAGCGGCGGCAGGAAGCCGATCGCCCCCAGCGATTGCAGTGACCACATATATAGCAGCAGCGCCGGGGCCACGCCGAAGCAAAGGAAGTCGGAAAGACTGTCCAGCTCCGCGCCCAAACGCGAGGTCGCCTTCAGCATGCGCGCCAGCCGCCCATCCAGCCCATCGATCACCATCGACACGGCAATGGCGATCACGGCCGCGCCATAGCGGTCCTGCATACCAAACCGGATCGCCGAGAGCCCGATGCATAGCCCGAGCAGCGTCATCAGGTTGGGCAGCATGCGGTTGAAGCTCAGGCCCGGGAAACGCTGCCGGCGGGGCAGCCGCCGGCGGTGTCGCGCGGCGATCATGGCGCGGCGGGCAACTCGGCGATCACCGTCTCGCCGCCGATCATGCGCTGGCCGACCGACACCAGCGGCGTGCAGCCCTCCGGCAGGTACAGGTCGGTACGGCTGCCGAAGCGGATGATGCCGAAGCGCTGACCGGCCGTGAGGCTCTGGCCCTCATGCACCTCGCACAGGATGCGCCGCGCGATCAGCCCGGCGATCTGCACCACCACCGCCTGCTGGCCGTTGGCCAGGCGCAGCAGCAGCGCGTTGCGCTCGTTATCGTCGCTCGCCTTGTCCGCCGCGGCGTTGAGGAACAGCCCCGGATGATAGGCGATCTTCTCCACCGTGGCGGCAATGGGCGAGCGGTTAACATGCACGTCCAACACCGAGAGAAAGGTGGCCACGCGCATGAGCTTGGTATCGCCCAGGCCGAGCTCGGCGGGCGGCACCGCTTCCTCGATGCTCACCACCCGGCCATCGGCCGGGGCGACGAACACGTTCGCCCGGGGCGGCAGCACGCGCTCGGGGTCGCGGAAGAAATACAGGCAGAACAGGGCGAACAGCACCCCCGCCCAGGCCAGCGGGTGCCAGAACAGCAGCCCCAGCAACGCCGCGGCGATGCCGCCGAGAATGAACGGGTAACCGGCCTTGTGCGGCGGGCTCAGCACCGACTGCACGCTTTCAATAATATCCATCACTCAACTCTTGGGTTTGGGCAGGACGAAGTTCTGGCCCGGGAAAATCAGGTTCGGGTCATGGATCTGCCCGGCATTGGCCGAGTAGATCAAGGTGTACATGGTACCATGGCCATAGATGTGCCGGGCGATCAGCCACAGGTTGTCGCCGGGGGCAATGACCACATGGCCCTCGGCCAGGGCGGCGGCCAGCGTCTCGGGCGCGAAGGGCGCGGTCACGGGCGGCAGCACCTGCCCCGTGGCGGTGGTCGCGCCGAGGCTCAGCATGCCCGGGCTGGCCGGCACGGGCGCGGCGATATGCCAGCGCCCCTGCGCGTCGGCCTTGGTCTGGCCGATCTCCGTATTGCCCAGGCGCAACTCCACCGTGGCGCCCGCCGGGGCGGTGCCGGAGAATATGGCATGGCCATTGGTGTCGTAATCCACCGCGCCCAGGCCGAGCTGCCCGGCCTGCGGCCCCTGGCCGGTGAGCACGGTGCTGCCGTTCGGGCCGGAAAGCACGGTAAGCACCTGCCCGCCATTGCCCGGCACGTTCACCGCGGCATTCTGGTTGCCTGCCACTTCGGTACCGCCGGGCGGCACCTCGGAGAGGGTGATATCATGCGTGCCAGGGACGAGCGGCGTCTCCGGCACCAGCACAAACGCGCCCTGGGCATCGGCCGTCACCGTGCCGATCACGGTGTTGTTGTCCTTTACCGTCACCACCGCGCCAGGGGCGGCGCGCCCGGCGATCACGGTGTAGCCCTGCGGGTCCACGCGCACGATATCGAATTGCGGCGGGGCGATTGTGCTCACCGCCGGGGCAGGCGCCGGGGCCGGAGCCGGTGCGGATGGCACCTGATTCTGCCCGCCATGGCGCAGCATTATCAGCAGGCCAATATCCAGCAGCGCCAGTGCGCCGAGCACGGCGACCAAGATGATCCGTGTTTTGATGCCCCTCTGCGGGGCTGCATCCTTGCTTGCCATATCGCCCCTAGCCTGCCACGAACAGGGCAATACTGGAAGCGAGGCAGAGCTTTATGGGCAGTTTTTCCGTCACCGTGTTTTGCGGCTCCTCCCCCGGCGTCGACCCCGCCTACGGCCAGGCGGCGCAGGCCTTGGGCCAGGGCCTGGGCCAGCGCGGCATGAACCTGGTATTCGGCGGCGGCAATGTGGGGCTGATGGGCGTTACGGCAGGCGCGGCGCTGGAGGCGGGCTCGCATGTCACCGGCATCATCCCGGATTTCCTGCGCAAGCGAGAAGTGGAGTTCCACGGCCTCTCGGAACTGATCGTCACCGACTCGATGCACACCCGCAAGCGCCGGCTCTTCGCCCTGGCCAATGCGTTCGTCGTCATGCCCGGCGGTCTCGGTACCTACGATGAAACCTTCGAGATCCTGACCTGGAAGCAGCTCGGCCAGCACGACAAGCCGATCATCCTGGTGGACATCCTCGGCTGGGCGCAGCCTTTCGTCGCCATGGTGGAGCAGACCATCGCCCGCGGCTTCGCCCGCGAGCCTGTGCGCGACCTGTTCGAGGTGGTGCCGGACGTGCCCGCCGTTCTGGCCCGGCTGGAAGCGCTGCGCGGCGGCTAACTACCGCTGAACTCCTCGGCGCGGATCATCCCCCGCGCCAGTTTCAGCGCGTCGAACCCTGCGTCACCGCCCAGGCTGGTGAGCAGCGCCTCCCACTGCGCCCGGGCCGCCCCCTCGGCCGACTCGCGCAAGCCGCTGACCAACGCCTGCGCCGCCGCCTGCGCCGCCGGGCGCTCCGCCTCGGCGCCGATATAAGCCTTCTGCAGCGCGTAATAGGCCTTGCGCGCGGGGGTGGTGGCCTCCTCCTCGCGCATGATCTGCCGGCCGAACAGGAAGCGCGCCGGCGTGCTGAGTTCGAGCCGCGTGCGTGTCTTGAAGCGAATCACCGCGCCGTTGAGGATCATCGATTCGCCCTGCTTGAGTTCCAGTACCAATGCCGTCATGCGCTCATCCGCCGGGTGCCAAGACCCGGATTTTCGCACGGCGGGGCTTAACAGTGGATGAATACGCGGTCAGAACCAGCCAAACCGGCACCTTCCCTAGAGCAGCGCCCCTTGCTACGGTACATCACGAATCGGTCAACTATGCCAAGAATTCGTTTGTGTCTGGAAGGGTATCATGAAGTTCAAGGCCGATCGAGCCACGTTGATGAAATCTCTGGCCCATGTGCAGAACGTGGTGGAGAAACGGAACACCATCCCCATCCTCGCCAACGTGCTGCTGGCGGTGCGGGACGGCCATCTGACCATCGCCGCAACCGACCTGGAAATCTCGCTCGTCGAGGAAGTGGCTGCGGAAACCTCGCGCAACGGCGCCATCACCGTGCCCGCCTCCACGCTGTACGAAATCGTCCGCCGCCAGCCGGACAATGCGGTCATCGAGCTCGACCATCCGGGCGGAGATGCGCAGCTAGCCTTGCGCGCTGGGCGCTACGCCACCAGCCTCGTCGCCCTCTCGGTCGATGAGTTCCCCAAGCTGGATGCCGGCAAGCTCACGCATAATTTTGTGGTCTCGGCGCAGGAGCTGCGCGGGTTGATCGACCGCACGCGCTTCGCCATCTCCACCGAGGAAACCCGCTACTACCTGAACGGCATCTTCCTGCACGCGGCCGAGGGTGAGAACGGCCCGGTGCTGCGCGCCGTGGCGACGGACGGGCACCGCCTAGCCCGTGTGGAAGAGCCCCTGCCCTCCGGTGCCGCCGGCATGCCGGGCATCATCATCCCCCGCAAGACGGTGACCGAGCTGCGCAAGCTGCTCGATGAAGCCACCGGCGAGATCGAAGTCGCGCTATCCGAGACGCGCATCCAGTTCAGCATCGGCAATATGCGCCTGACCAGCAAGCTGATCGACGGCACCTTCCCCGATTACGACCGGGTAATCCCCCGCGGGAACGACAAGATCCTGCGCGTGGACAAGAAGGATTTCAACGATGCCGTGGGCCGCGTCTCCGCCATCTCGGCCGAGAAGCACCGCCCGGTGAAGCTCTCTCTGGCCAAGGATCTGCTGGTCATCTCCGCCGCCTCCGCCGAGCAGGGCTCGGCCTCCGAGGAACTGGGCGGCGACCTGGTGGACTACCAGTCCGGCCCGCTGGAGATCGGCTTCCAGGCCCGCTACCTCTCGGATGTGACCGACCAGATCAAGGGCAAGGTGGAGTTTTTCTTCGCCGATGGCGCCGCCCCGACCCTGGTGCGCGACCAGGACGATGCATCGGCAATCTACGTGCTGATGCCGATGCGGGTGTAACCCACGCAGGTCTCACGCCTCACACTCACGGATTTCCGCTCTTACGCCGCGCTACGGTTTGAACCCGCAGCGCGGCTTGTCGTGTTTGCCGGCCCCAACGGCACGGGCAAGACCAATCTGCTGGAGGCGCTCTCCTTGCTCGTGCCCGGACGCGGCCTGCGCGGGGCGAAATTCTCCGAGTTGGCGCGCCGTGGCCCGGAGGCTTCGGGAAGCTGGGCGGTGGCCGCACACTTCACCAACGGCGTGGAGATCGGCACGGCAATGGCGGAGGGCGCGCCCGAGCGTCGGGAATTCCGCCTGAACGGCGTGAAGCCGCGCTCCCAGGCCGAGGTGGCGGAGCAGCTTTCCGCCGTCTGGCTCACCCCGCAAATGGACCGGCTGTTCACCGACACCGCCTCTGGCCGGCGCAAATTCCTCGACCGCTTGGTCATCGCCCTGGAGCCGGGCCATGCGCGCGAAATCGCGGCCTACGAATCCGCCTCATCCCAGCGCAACCGGCTGCTCGCGGAAAACCCGGACCCGGCCTGGCTCACGGGGCTCGAAGACTC
>DATIWS010000152.1:0-4088 GCA_035519275.1 Acidocella sp.
GGCCGGCTTGCTCAGGAACTCGAGCACATCGCCCTTGGAGACGCGGCCATCCTTGGCGGTGCCCTGGATGGCGCCGGGGGTGATCTTGTTTTCCTCGATCAGCTTCGCGGCGGCGGGCAGGGGGGCGGCGCCGGGGCGGGCTACCGGGCCCGGAGCGGCCTGCGGCGCATGCACGCCGGCGGCGGCAACCGGCGCCGGGGCGGCGGGCTTGCCAACGGCGGCGGCGCCGACGTCAACGCGGCCCAGCAGGGCGCCCACTTCCACCTCCGCACCTTCCGGCGCGATGATCTCGGACAGCACGCCCGCTTCCGGCGCGTTAACCTCGACCGTCACCTTGTCAGTCTCCAACTCCACCACGGGCTCGTCGGCGGCAACGGCGTCGCCCGCCTTCTTGATCCAGCGCGCGATGGTCGCGGTGGTCACGCTCTCGCCCAGTGTGGGGACTTTGATATCGGCGGCCATAGCTACTCCTGATTACTGCTTGTTGACTTCGCGATTATGTCAGATGGCTCAGACGCTCAACGCCTCGTTGACCAGAGCGGCCTGCTCGGCGGCGTGCACCTTGGCCAGGCCCGTGGCGGGCGAGGCGGCGGCGGCGCGGCCGACATAGCGGGGGCGCTTGGAGGCATTGTCGAGGCAGGTCAGCACGCCCTCGATCCGGCGATCGACAAATGTCCAGCCGCCGTTGTTCTCCGGCTCTTCCTGGCACCACACGACCTCGGCGTTCTTGTATGCCTGGATCGCGGCTTTCAGGCTCTTCACCGGGAAGGGGTAGAACTGCTCCAGGCGCACGATGGCGACATCCTTGATGTCACGCTCGCGGCGCTCGGCAAGCAGGTCGTAATACACCTTGCCGGAGCAGATGACGACGCGCTTGACCTTCTCCGGCGCCACCAGAGCGTCGGTCTCGGGGATGACGAACTTGAAGCTGGAGCCGGGAGCGAACTCGCTCAGGCTGGAAACGCAGAGCTTGTGGCGCAGCAGGGACTTCGGCGTCATCAGCACCAGCGGCTTGCGGAAGTTCCGCTTCAGCTGGCGGCGCAGCGCATGGAAGTAGTTGGCCGGGGTGGTGAGGTTGCACACCGCCATGTTGTTCTCGGCGCAGAGCTGCAAATAGCGCTCCGGGCGGGCGGAGGAGTGCTCGGGCCCCTGGCCCTCGCTGCCATGCGGCAGCAGCATCACCAGGCCGCACATGCGAAGCCACTTGGTTTCACCAGAGGCGATGAACTGGTCGATCATGACCTGCGCGCCATTGGCGAAGTCGCCGAACTGGCCTTCCCACAGCACCAGCACGTTCGGGTCCGAGATGGCATAGCCGTACTCGAAGCCCAGCACGCCGTATTCCGAGAGCAGCGAGTTGAAGATCTCGATATGCGCCTGGTCGGGGCGGATATTGTTCAGCGGGGTGTATTCGTTCTGGTTGGTCTGGTCGACCAGCACCGCGTGGCGCTGGCTGAAGGTGCCGCGCTGGCAGTCCTCGCCGGAGAGGCGGACGCGGTGGCCGTCGAGCATCAGGGTGCCGAAGGCGAGGGCCTCGCCGGTAGCCCAGTCGATGCCTTCGCCGGTCTCGATCATCTGCTTCTTGGCTTCAAGCTGACGCGCGATCTTCGGGTTCAGGTCGAAGTTCTGCGGCGGACGGGAGAGGGCGGCGCCCACTTCCTTGAGCTGCTCCAGCGGGGCGGCGGTGAACTCCTCCTGACGCTCGGCCTCTTCGTCGGCCTGCTTCATGCCGGCCCAGTGGCCTTCCAGCCAGTCGGCCTTGTTTACCTTGTAATCCTTGGCGCCTTCGAAGGCGCCTTCCAGCGTCTTGTTGTACTCGTCGGAAATCGCCTTCGCCTCTTCGGGAGAGACGCTGCCCTCGCGGGCCAGGGCCTCGGCATACAAAGCGCGGGTGGTCTTCAGCGCCTTGATCGCCTTGTACATGACCGGCTGGGTGAACGCCGGCTCGTCGTTCTCGTTATGGCCGTGGCGGCGGTAGCAGACGAGGTCGATGACCACGTCCACGGCGAATTCCTGGCGGAACTCGGCGGCCAGCTTGGCGGCGAAGACCACGGCTTCCGGGTTGTCGCCGTTCACGTGCAGGATCGGCGACTGCACCGACTTCGCGACGTCCGTGCAGTACAGGCCGGAGAAGGCGTGCGCCGGGACGGTGGTGAAGCCGATCTGGTTGTTCACCACCAGATGGATGGAGCCGCCGGTGCGGTAGCCGATGAGCTGGCTCATCGCCAGGGTTTCATACACCAGGCCTTGGCCCGCGAAGGCGGCGTCGCCATGCATGATGATGGCCATGGCGGACTTGCGGGTACGGTCGCCCATCATGTCCAGGCGGGCGCGGATCTTGCCGACCACCACCGGGTCCACTGCCTCGAGGTGCGAGGGGTTGGGCTGGAGCGAGAGGTGCAGCTTGTTGCCGTTGATGACGAGGTCGGTCGAGGTGCCGAGATGGTACTTCACGTCGCCGGAGCCCTGCACGTCCTCGGGCTTGGCGGAGGCGCCGCCGAACTCGGAGAACAGCGCGACCAGCGGCTTCTTGACGATGTTGACCAGGGTGTTGAGGCGGCCACGGTGCGGCATGCCGATGGCGATTTCATTCACGCCCTTGTCGGCAGCGGTCTCGATGATCGCGTGCAGGGCGGGGATGGTGCTCTCGCCGCCCTCAAGGCCGAAGCGCTTGGTGCCGACGAAGCGGCGCTGGCAGAAGGTCTCGAAGTTGTCGGCCTCGGTGAGCTGCTTCAGGATCTTGGCCTTGGCCTTGGCGTTGAAGGCGGTCAGCCAGGGCGCGCCCTCGATGTGGCGCTGGATCCAGCTCTTCTGGGCCGGGTCCTGGATGTGCATGAACTCGACGCCGATCTCGCCGCAATAGCTCTTGCGCAGAACGGCGATGACCTCGCGCAGCGTCGCGGTCTCGAAGCCGAGCACGCCGTCGAGGAAGATGGGGCGGTTGAGGTCGGTGGGTTCAGTGAAGCCGTAGGTGGCCGGGTCCAGCTCAACATGGTGGCGCTGCGGCTTCAGCCCGAGCGGGTCGAGCTGCGCTTCCAGATGCCCGCGCACGCGGTAGGCGCGGATCAGCATCAGTGCGCGGATGGAATCGAGGATGGCGGCGCGGGTTTCCGCAGGGGAGGCGGTGGGCTTGGCCGGCTTGACTGCGCCTTCGACCTCGTTGGTGACGAAGGCGGTCGGACGCGGAGCCCAGGAGGCGCCGGAGGCGTCCATCAGGATGGACCGCGTCTCGTCATCCAGCGCGGCAAACAGGGCGGCGAAATCCGGATCAACGGAGTTGGGCGCCTCGACCCATTTGGCATAAAGCTGGGCAATGAACTGGGCGTTCGCGCCGTTCATCGCGGTGGCAATCACGTCTACACCGGCCATACCTGTTCCTCACATTTGCAATGCTCCCGCCCGGTGAGGCGGGTGGACCGGGGAGTTCACGACAGTACGGCGAAGTCTCCCCATCCGCGCCGCGTATAAGCCACTAGGGTTATGATGCCGTTACCCAAGTTAAAGGGGCAGGGTTGTCCACGGCGCATGGTTGCTTGTGTTTTCCCTGCCCCTTCAAGTGTTTATCCCTGCAATGCCTTGACCATGGTGCTGCCAAGCGAGGAAGGGCTGTCGGCAACGAAGATCCCGGCTTCCTTCATCGCCGCGATCTTGGCGGCCGCCGTATCCTTGCCGCCGGAGATCACTGCGCCGGCATGGCCCATGCGGCGGCCCGGAGGTGCCGTGGCGCCGGCGATGAAACCAACGGTCGGCTTCTTGATCTTGTGGCGGGCGAGGAACTCGGCCGCGTCGATCTCGGAGGGGCCGCCGATCTCGCCGATCATGATGATCGCCTGGGTCTCGTCGTCGTGCAGGAACAGGTCCAGCACGTCGATGAAGTCGGTGCCCTTTACGGGGTCGCCGCCGATGCCCACGCAGGTGGACTGGCCGAGCCCCGCGGCGGTGGTCTGCGCCACGGCCTCGTAGGTGAGGGTGCCGGAGCGCGAAACGATGCCGATGGAGCCGCGCTTGTGGATGTGGCCCGGCATGATGCCGATCTTGCACTCGTCCGGGGTGATGACGCCCGGGCAGTTCGGCCCGATCAGGCGGGA
>DATIWS010000153.1:0-4363 GCA_035519275.1 Acidocella sp.
CCGCCCCCTGGGGCTGCGCATCGGCCCAACGGAGACCCAGCCGCGCAATTCGACGCCGCGGCTCATGCCGCTGCCGGGAGCGGCCCTGGAGGATGCGCGGGCCGTTATCCTGGCAGCGCCGCCGCCCGAGGCCGCCCGGCCCCAGCGCCGTCCGCCGCCGCCCCCAGCACCCGACCTGCTCAGCCAGTTGATGGCCGCGAAGCCCGCCGCGACGGAGAACCGCGCCGAGGTTGTGGAGGAGCCGAGTCCCGAGGAACTGGCGGCGCGGCGCGAGCGGCTGGACCGGATCTTGAGCGCCATCCTGGCCGACCCCGAGGCGGGGTTCCGCGCCATCGGCGTGCTCTACCAGGATTTCCTGGTCCGCTGCCGGATCGAGGGCCTGGGCTCCGGGGCGCCGGACCTTTCCGCCTTCCGCCGCATGCTGACGCGCGCGCGCGCCGGCATCAGCGCCGAGATGGCGGAGGATGAGGTCTGGCAGGATGTCTCGGCCCGCGCCGCCACCCTGCCCGAGGACATGCAGGGCATTTTCATGATGATCGCCCGCGCGGCAAAGGATGGGCTGCCCTGCCCCGGCGACCCGGAGATTGCCCGCGCCTATGGCACCCGCTCATTGGGCCGTGCGCGGCGCCTACTCACCTATATGGAGGAGCAGGGCCTGATCGTCTGCCAGATGGACGGCGCCGGAAGGCGGATCGTGACGCTGGTGGAGCTTGCCTGGGCCACGGCACCGGGCGACCCCAATGCCGAGGAGGCCCCGGCCGGGTAAGGCGCCTCTTACGCCACCTTCTCCCCGTGCCAGACATTGGGCGGGGCGGCGAAGCAATGCCCCACATTGCTCCGCCATTCCTGAAACTCGGGCGCCGCGCGGAAGGTCACCATGTGGTGGTCCACGCTCTCCCACTGCACATGCAGCACGAATTTCAGCGGATTCTCCACCGAACGCACCAGGGAAACCCCATGGCAGCCCTCGGAGCGCAGGAAGGCCGGCTTGCTCTTCTCCACCCCGGCAATGAAGTCCTGCTCCATGCCCGGCTTCACCTCGATTTCCGCAAATTCCGTGACCATTTCAGGACTCCTTAAATAATTTGATGCCCAACTGTAACATCTATGTGTATAGCTGCCCGAGGTGGGGGATACATGAACCCCCTGTCAAAACAAGCTTATCCAGTTTTGGGAGCCATGCATGTCCAAGAAACTCGCGGCTGAATTTTTCGGCACTTTCTGGCTTGTCTTCGGCGGCTGCGGCACCGCCGTGCTCGCGGCCGGTTTTCCCCAGCTCGGCGTCGGTTTCACCGGGGTCGCCCTGGCCTTCGGCCTTACCGTCGTCACCATGGCCTATGCGGTAGGCGGCATCTCCGGCGGGCATTTCAACCCGGCGATTTCCTTCGGCCTCGCCATTGCCGGGCGCTTCAGCTGGGCGGAGCTGATCCCCTACTGGATTGCCCAGGTGATCGGCGGCGCCGCAGGTGCTGCGGTACTTTATGTCATCGCGTCCGGCGCGCCGGATTTCGTCGCGGGCAAGTTTGCCTCAAACGGTTATGGCGCGCTCTCCCCGGGCCATTACAGCCTGCTGGCGGCACTCGTCGCCGAAACCACCCTCACCGCGGCGTTTCTCCTCGTCGTGCTCGGCTCGACATCCAAGACCGCCCCTGCCGGCTTCGCGCCGCTCGCCATCGGCTTGGCGCTGACCCTGATCCATCTGATCTCGATCCCGGTGACGAACACCTCGGTCAATCCGGCCCGCTCCACCGCGGCGGCGATTTTCGCGCAGACGGACGCGCTCGGCCAGCTCTGGCTGTTCTGGGTCGCGCCGCTGGCGGGGGCCGCTATCGGCGCGCTGATCTGGAAATCGCTAATCGAGACAGAAGCCGCCTGAGGGATCAGTTGGCTTCTGCCTTGGCCTGACCTATCCGCCGATGGTCATCGCGCGCTGCTCGCCCAGACCCTGCACGCCCATACGCACCTCCTGGCCCGGACGCAAGAAGACCGGCTCCGGCTTGATGCCCATGCCCACACCCGCCGGCGTGCCGGTGGCAATGATGTCGCCCGGATGCAGAGTGAAGAACTGGCTGACATAGGCGATCAGCGTCTTCACGCCGAAGATCATGTTGGCGGTGGAGCCGTCCTGCCGGCGCACGCCGTCGATCTCCGTCCATAGCGAGAGCGCCTGCGGGTCCGGCACCTCATCCTTGGTCACCAGATACGGGCCGACGGGGCCGAACGTGTCACAACCCTTGCCCTTGTCCCACTGGCCGCCGCGCTCCTTCTGGTATTCGCGCTCGCTCACATCGTTCACCACGCAATAGCCGGCCACGTAGTCCAGCGCGCTCTCCTCGCTCACCCGGCTTGCCTTGACGCCAATCACCACGCCCAGTTCCACCTCCCAGTCGGTCTTGGTGCTGCCTGGCGGGATCACGATGTCGTCATACGGACCGGAAAAGGCCGAGAGGGATTTGAGGAACAGAATCGGCTCCTTGGGAAGCTTCCCCCCGGTCTCCGCGGCATGGTCGGCATAGTTCAACCCCACGCACACAAAGTTCAGCGGACGCGGCACCGCTGGCCCGATTCGCCGCGGCGTTTTCAGCAAGGGCAGCTTCTCCGGGTCCAAAGCTTGCAGATGCGCAAGCCACTCCGGGCTCAGCTCATCGCCGGTCACATGCACCAGCGCATCGTCCAACGTACGCACCTGGCCTTCCGCGTCCAGCACGCCCCATTTCTCGGCGCCCGTATCCCCGTATCGAAGCAGCTTCATCGTCCCGGCTCCCTTACCTGAAAAATTCTGCACACAGCGCGCAGCACAAGGCTGGGTCGCGTACGCGTAACGTGCCAAACTGACTTTTTCATATTACCCCTAGAGTTGAGTCGATAGAAAGAGCCGAGCAAGATGCCGCTATTCGCTATTTACGCCGCCGACAAACCCGACACTCTGGCCCTGCGGCTGGAGCATTACGCCGCGCACCGCACCTATAACGAGGAGCAGGACAATGCCGGTATCCGGACCATCATGTCCGGCCCGCTACAAACCGATGATGGCGAGATCATGAACGGCTCGCTGCTGATCGTGGAAGCCCAGGACCGCGCCACAGTGGAGCGCTATGTCGAGCGGGATCCGTTCATGCGGCACGGCATCTGGGGCGAGGTGAAGATCAGCCGCTTCCACCGGCGCAGAGGCTGAAGGCAAAAAAAAGGCCGGCCCTATGGGCCGGCCAGCACCTCTTTGGATGCATTTTTTTGTTTGTTCACTCCCTAAACTCAGCGGCGGACATTTTTTTTGGCCTTGGATTACCGCGACCTGTTCAATTATGCCACACTCAGATTGTGGCGGAAAAGAAAACCGTACGCAAGTGTTCCAATGATCTTTTCTGCATACAAATCGACCGATACGAAATTTTTTTCATAAATTTTAAATCAAGAGCTCTTTCAATGCCGCCGCCGCGGCGCGCAGCTCTTCCGCCGCCTGGGTCGTGGGCCCGGCTTCCGTCACGCCCAGCCCGTCGGCAAAGGCATTCGCGTAACCAGCACGATTCGCCAGCGCCACGGACAGCAGGGTCAGGCCGCGCGCGGCGATCTCCGCCTCCAGCCGCTTGCGCAGACGCGAGGCTGCAGGGGCGCGGTTGAACACCAGGGCAGCCTTGCGCTTCTCTTCCGCCGCGAGTTTGAGCGTGCCCTCGGCGGCCCAGAGGTCGGGCGGCGCCGGGTTCATCGGGATCAGCACAAGGTCCGCCGCGCGAATCGCCCGGCGCGCATCGCTGTCGATCACCGGCGGGGTGTCGATCAGCACGTAATCATAGGCCGCCTTTAGCGTCTCCAGCTCCTTGGCAAGACGCCAGCCGGAGACGGTTTCCACCGGCACGTGATGCGCCGCCTTCGCCGTCGCCTCGCGCAGCTTGCCCCACACCGTCAGGCTCGCCTGCGGGTCGATATCCAGCAGCGCCACCCGCGCCTCCCCGGCCAGCGCCACGGCGAACTGCGCCGTCAGCATGGTCTTGCCCGCGCCGCCTTTTTGCTGTGCAACCGCAATCACTTTGCCCATTCGCAAACCCCTCCTGCTATTCGCAATTAAGGGCAGATTCGTTTGAAAGGCGATAGTTTTTATGAACGAACTGTTATGTCCGGCCGAAATGGCCCGCGCCGATGCCGCCGCCGGCAATGTGGAGGCGCTGATGGACGCCGCCGGGCGTGCCGTGGCCCGCGCGATTCTGCAACGCTACCGCCCCTGCCGCGTGCTGGTGCTGGCCGGCCCCGGCAATAATGGCGGCGACGGCAAGGTGGCGGCGCGCTATCTGGCGCAGGCCGGCTGGCCGGTGCGGGTCGCCGATGCCCTCACCGCCAGCGTAGAGGAAATGCGCCGCGCGGAGTTGGT
>DATIWS010000154.1:0-21433 GCA_035519275.1 Acidocella sp.
CGCCTGCGTGTGCGTCAGCACCTTCAGATTCGGACGGTCGAGAAACGGATGCAGGTAAGCGGCGGCGGCGGAGCAGCGCTCGCCATTGCGGGCGCCGCCGTGAAACTGGGTGACCTGATAGAGACCAACCCCTTCCTGCTCGGGGCCGTTGAAGTCGTCGTTGCGCGGGACGCCTGACTCGACCGCCGCCTCGATGAAGGCCAGGGAGATCGGGCGCGGGCTCTGCTGTTCAGAAACCTGCAATGGACCATGGCCGCCATGGAGTGCGCTTTCCCCGCGCTGGTTGCCCTCTGAGCGTTTGAAGTACGGCAGAACCTCGTCGAATGACCATCCGGTGGCGCCTTGGCGGGCCCAGTCGTCATAATCGGAGCGATGGCCGCGAATGTACAGCATCGCATTGATGGCGCTTGAGCCGCCCAGACATTTGCCCCGGGGCTGGAAGCCCCGCCGCCCGTTCAAGCCCGGTTGGGGTACGGTTTCATAAGCGTAGTTGTTGATTTTCGGCCGGCCGGAAATCATGGCAACGGTACCCATCGGCGCACGCACCAGAATGCTTTCTCCAGCACCCCCGGCCTCCAGCAGGCAGACCCGCACGGCCGGATCCTCGCTCAGCCGCCCGGCGAGAGTGGCACCGCCCGAACCGCCGCCCACGATGACGTAGTCGAACATAACAGTTTCCCCCGATTTTTTGCTTAAACGCTTTATTTCAGAAAACTGTATATTCGCTTTGGACAATTGTCCAGAGATCGAAACGACAAGCGCGCGAGTGTTAATCAGCACCGCAATGCGACCTCGCTCAGAATCATAACAAGCGGTTGATATTAGGCCAGAAAGACGTTCGCGGGGGCCCGATCAGGCCCCCGCGACTTGATATTTCTTGTGGTTAAATCAACGCATTGTTATGGATTTGGTCGAGGGCGCCCACTTTGGCGCTTATTCCCAGACCAATTCCGGATCAGCCTTAGCCTCGTGGCGTGTAAACTGGCTGGTAAGTGTGGGACCGGATAAATTCTCCGACATCCGCCGGCCGTTCGACCCGGGCCAGGTTCTTGTCGAAAATGTATTCGGCCACCCGCGTCGCGACATGCAGTGAGGCTTCGAAGATCTTGCTCTGCGGCGGATAGATCAGCCCCGTGTCGAGATTGGCCTCCGTCACCTGTTCCGCGACGGCTTTCGCGGCTACGATGAACATGTCTTCGGTGACGCGCGTTGCTTCGGTCGCGAAAACGGCCAAGCCCAAGGCGGGGAAGATATAAACATTGTTGCCCTGCCCCGGAACCAGGGTCTTTCCGCCGATTTCGACCGGCGGGAAGGGGCTGCCGCTGGCGAAGATCGCCCGGCCTTCCGACCAGCCATAAGCCTCCTCGGCCGTGCACTCAGACCGCGATGTGGGGTTGGAGTACGGGAAGATGATCGGCCGTTCGTTGATCTCGGCCATGGCCTCGATGACCTGCTGATTGAACAGTTTTGGCACCGTGCTGACACCGATGATTCCAGTCGGGCGGAGCGCCTTCACCGCTTCCACGAAGCTCGTGATCGGCTCATGGTCCAGCACAAAAGGCTTCTGAAATGCGTTCAGATCGGTTCGCGAGGTCACCAGCAGGCCGTTGACGTCGAACAGCGCGTTACGGGACCGCGCCTCGGCGATGTCCATCCCCTCCATTGCCATCGCCTGGGAGATTAGCTCGGCGATGCCGGTCGCTGCCGAGCCGCCACCAAGAAACAGGAAGCGCTGGTCTGTGAGCGCCTGCCCGGAGATGCGCAGGGCGCCATAGATTCCGGCCACCGCGACGGCCGCGGTCCCCTGAATGTCGTCGTTGAAGGTGCAGACCTTGTCGCGGTAGCGCGCCAGGATCGGCGCGGCGTTGGGGTTGGCGAAATCTTCCCACTGGATGCAGCACTTCGGATAGAGCGCCTGCACCGCATCGACGAATTCGTCGATGAACGCCATGTATTCGTCGCCGCGCACGCGGTTCTGCCGCAGGCCGAGATAGAGCGGGTCTTCCAGAAGGTCTTGGTTATTCGTCCCCACATCGAGCGTGATGGGCAGGCAGTATTGCGGCGGCACGCCGGCGCAAGCGGTGTAGAGCGACAGCTTCCCGATGGGGATGCCCATGCCGCTCACGCCCAGATCGCCCAGGCCCAGGA
Source organism: Acidocella sp. (assembly GCA_035519275.1). GTDB lineage: Bacteria > Pseudomonadota > Alphaproteobacteria > Acetobacterales > Acetobacteraceae > Acidocella. The sequence continues at coordinate 2,149 of DATIWS010000154.1, forward strand.
TTCGCTCGCCATCGGTCACCACGATGAACCGCACGTCCTGCTGCGGCCAGTTGCCGAGGATTTCACGCAGACGGCCGCGCGCGCTGATCGGCAGATACATGCCGCGGGGATGGCGGAAGATATGGTCGAACTTCTGGCAGACCTCACCCACCGTCGGCGTATAGACGATCGGCATGAAATGCGCCGGATCGGACATCAGCAGCGCGTAGAACAGGGTTTCGTTGCGCACCTGCAGGTCGGACAGCAGCATGTAGCGTTGCAGGTCGCTGTCGAGTTTGGCCAGCTCCGCTTGCAGCCGCGCGAGTTGCAGCTCGAGCGACAGGGGCGCGGGAGGCAGCAGACCCTCGAGTTTAAGGTCCCGGCGCTCGGCAGGGGTGAACGCGGTCCCCTTGTTCAGCCGCGGCGTGCGCAGCAATGAGTAGCCGGTGATAGTGCTTGTTGACATGTGACTTCCCTTCTCAATGGGTTCAGTTGTCTCGGGTATCCGGGATGGCGGGTGGCCACCGGCGTGATGCCGGTGCGGGCAAGAAGTGCTCGAACAGCATGCGCGGCAGGACCAGCCCGATGGTCATGGCCAGGACGATCAGGAACGCCGTGGTCCCGTTCACGACGATGCTCGTAAGCAGATCCACCGGCGCGTCCGGCCCGATGGAGACCAGCGTCGTCAGGGCGCTCGCGGCCCGAAACAGGAAGAAGCCCGGCATCATCGAGACAACCGCCGAAAAGCCGAATGCTGCGAAGGGCAGATGCAGCCGGTCGGTCACCGGCGTGATGATGATGCTCGCCAGGATGCAGGCGACGAGAGCCCCGGCCGCGACATGTGCGCCCGCGAGCGAGAGCATCGCCCAGCGCGCCGCATGCGCCAGCATGCCGACGGCGACCGGTACTGGCAGCAGGCGCCACGGCATGGAAAACAAGGTGCCGAAGCCCGCAACGGCGCACCCCGCCGCGATCACGTCGGCGGCAAGCGGCACGGGGGCGGAAGCTCCGGCGGCCAGCACGGTTGCGCCGCCGCCAGCGAGTCCCGTCAGCAACCCGGCGCATATCATGAGGAGGATAAGCGCCGAATAGGTGAGGCGCGCGACGCCAAGCGTGATACGCGTGCGCACGAGGTCGATCGCGCCATTGAGAATATGCGGACCGGGAACCAGCATCATGCAGGGGCAAAGTGCGACGAGAGATGGCGCTTCCGCCAGCTGCAACCGGTCAGCGGCGGCGGCGACGGCACCGGCGAGGGCGGCCGCGCAAAGCGGCTGGATGAAGGGATTGCCGCCAAGCGTCACCAGCCAGCGGCGGAGGAGCGCGCCCGCGCCGGCGCTGAGCGCGATCAGCAGCAGGCTCGGGACGTCGAGCGCGCCAAACAGCACGCCCAGGGATGCCGCGCCAATGGCCGCGAATAGCGCGAAGCGCGGCGTGGAGGCCGGCGGCAGACGCCCGGCCGCCTCCAGCGCGGGGCCCGCGTCCTCGCGGGGGAGCGCGCCGTCGCAAACCTGGTCCACAACAGTCATGACGGCCAGCACCTTGCCCATGTCGACGCCGATCGGCGTGACCGGGACCATTTCTGAGAACGGGGCGCCTTTAACCTGGAGCGCGAGTTCGCCCCAATGGGGATGCAATGTCAGCGGCACGCCGAGCGCGTGACCGAGTCTTTCAGCTGCAACGACCACGCGCTCCGTGGTTTGGCCATTGTTGAACAGAAGCGCCGCCGTAGCCGCGACGGTCTCAAGCGCCGCCGTGCGCGTCAGGTGCGCCGGCCGGCTTTCTGTCGAACTGACCGTGTCGGTCATGGCAATCGTCCTCCAAGCCGCTGCAACCCCCGGTGGCTCCCGGAGCGGCCCTGCTGATCTCGTGCACCGTGGCGCTGGTGCGCGGCTCCGGTGATGATGTCAACGAGGAATTCGGCGGCCCAGTGGAACGCCCAGCCCACAATGGCACCAAAAATGACTTCGCCGCCACGGCTAAGCGCCACCGAGATGATCGGTACGGAGGGCGGCGCGGATAGGAGAATAACCGGACAGGTCCACATCGCGACGCGAAGCTTGGGAAACTCACGGGAGATGAGCGCGGAGAGCGCCACCGCCACCGCCATTTGCACCGCCGTGGGGGCAGCCATGCGCGAGGCGATCCCGCTCACCGAGACGGTGATGGCAATCCCGATGAGGGTGCCAAGGATACGCCCGGCCAAGAGCGATTTTGTTTCGTGCAACTGTTCCTGAGAGACGATGACCGCCGACATCGCCGCCCAAACCGCTTCGGGCAGCCCCAGGATGCCGGCCAGTTCGTAGGCGGCCGTCGCCGCGCCGGAGCAGCGGACGACGAAGGCCAGTGCGTAGATGGCTTTCCTATTCATGGTGCCAGCGCGCCAAGCCGCTGTCCACGACCCCGCTCCGTGCCATAAAGAATCTTTAGCCGTCATCGTGCCCAAATTAAGATTGCCGAACCCCCTCGTCCAATATATTGTCTGGCCTGATTTAATACATTTTGGGTATGGCAGGCTGTGGATCTGAGGCATCTTCGCTATTTCGTCGCGGTCGCAGAGGAGCTGCATTTCACCAGGGCCGCCGAGCGGCTAGGCATCAAGCAGCCGCCGCTGAGCTTGCAGATCCGCCAGCTCGAGCAGGAATTGGGGACACCGCTCTTCCGCCGCCTGACGCGTGGCGTCGAGCTTACCGAGGCCGGGGTTCTGCTGCTCGACGAAGCGCGGCAAATCCTGGAGCACGTGGAACGGGCCAAAGCGAACGTTCTAAGCCGCGCACGAGGCGAGAAGGGGCAGATCCGCGTCGGCTTCGCCGGCGCGACCTATTTCCAGCCCCGCATTCCTGGCCTCATACAAGCCTATCGGAGACTTTATCCGGACGTGCTGCTGACGCCGGAGCAGAGCAACACGCCCCATCTGATCGAGGCACTGCGCAATGGTTCCCTAGACGTCGCCTTCGTGCGGCCGCCGCTCAGCGACGGCGAGGGAATTGTGGTGCAGCCGCTCATCAAGGAGTCGATGCGGATTGTGCTTCCGGCACAGCACCCTTACGCCCATAGCCGCGAAATGCCGCTCGCCGCGCTGGCGGGGGAAACGTTTATCCTGTTCCCTCGCGCGATCGGCCCCGGGCTTTACGACAGCGTCATCGCAGGCTGCCAGCGTGCCGGGTTTAGCCCGACGCTGGGGCAGGAGGCGCCACAGATATCCTCGATCGTCCACCTCGTGGCGGCGGGTTTCGGCATATCGGTGGTGCCGGAGTCGATCGAACAGATCCGTGCCGACGGCGCGGTCTACATTCCGATACAGGGCGAAGCGCCCGTGGCGCAGATTAGCCTGGCCGTTCGAAAGGACAATTGCTCCGCGACGGTCCGGAATTTTGTCGCCCTGGCGCGGAAACAGGCCCTCGATGCGTCAACATCGAGGGCCGTCGCTCAGTAGCCGGTCAGCTTTTTATAAACCCCGCGGGCTGAACTCCCCAGCAAGCGCACCGCGATGTTCAGAGCCGTGGCGTCGGCCCCCACTCGCCAGAGCACCTTGTTGCCGTGCACGGCCTTCCACACTGTTTCGGCCACCGTCTGGGGTTTCACCTTCACGCCCAGATTCTCCACCGACGCCGCTTTCACCTCCGCCGCGTTGACCATCGGCGTCTGCACATAGGCCACCAGAATGGCGCTCACCTGAATCCCCGCGGGCTCCATCTCGATGTTCAGCGCTTCCGTCAGCCCGCGCACGAAGAATTTCGAGGCGCTGTACATTGCATGGTCCGGCGTGCCGTATTCGGCCGAGGTTGAGCTCATGCTCACGATATGCGCGCCGGGCGTACGCGCCAGGGCCGGGTAGGCGGCGTCGGTGCAATAGACCACGCCCTTGATGTTCACGTCGATCAGCCGGTCGACGCGCTCGGGCTGGATCGTCACATGCGGCCCCATTTCCAGAATCCCGGCGCAGTTGAACAGGGCATCCAGGCTGCCGCCGGTCACGGCGGTCGCGGCATCGACGATCGCACGGGCACCCTCGCGCGTGCGCACATCGCCGGTGAGGGGAACAAAGCCGTTCCCCAGTTCGAGGCCCAGTTGCGCCAGTGCCGAAGTATTGACATCCGCCCCGGCGACCCGCCAGCCGCGCGCCACGAACAGGCTTGCGGTTTGCCGGCCGATGCCCGAGGCCGCGCCGGTAATAAGGATCGTTTTCATGGTCAGGCCCCCCTCAACCGGCGGTATAGCCGCCATCGACCAGCAGATCCGAACCGGTGACGTAGCTCGACTCATCGGAGCACAGGAACAGGATGGCATTGGCCACTTCCGCCGGCTGCGCCAAGCGGCCCATCGGCGTGCGGTTCAGAACCTTGGCCTGAAACCCGTGCGCGATCTCGGGTGGCATCGCGCCGATGGCGTTCAGCACCAGCGGGGTTTCGACAAATCCCGGGCACACCGCGTTGATGCGAATCTTGTAGCCGGATTTGGCGCAATGCACGGCGGCGGATTTGGTCAGCAGCCGCACCCCGCCCTTGGTGACGTTGTAGGCCAGCGCCATGGGTTCGCCGACAATGCCCTCGATGGAGGCGAGGTTGACGATGGAGCCGCCATGCTCCTTCATCTCGCGCACGCCAAGTTGTAAGCCGTGGAACACGCCATCGAGATTGATATCCAGCGTCTTGCGCCAGCTCGCCCAATCCACGCTCTCGATGCTGCCCGGAATGACGATCCCGGCATTGTTGACGATGACATCGATGCGCCCGCCAAATTCCTTGGCGGTGTGCAACGCGCTTTCCCAGGCGTCGCGCTGGGTCACGTCGTGCTGCTGAAAGCGCGCGGCCAGACCGGATTCCGCCAGCGTGGCGGTGGCGGCCTCGCCTTGCGCGGCGTTGATATCGGTGAGCAGCACCTTGGCCCCTTCCTGCGCCAGGCGCGTTGCGGCGGCCAGGCCAATGCCATTCGCGGCCCCCGTGACGAGGCAGGTTTTGCCGGACAGACGTTTCATAAGCCGTTTCCTTTATTGTTTGATTATTATTTGAAGTTTGTTTTTATGGGCGCCGGTGAATGGCGTGCGGCTCGCGCTCGAACGCCTCGACCAGGAACCTGTCTTGCGGCTTCTCCGAGGCGGTTTTTGGGATCTGACGCATCACCTGGATGAAGCTGGGGATGAAATTGGCTTCAAGCCGGTTCTTGCAGACATCGAACAGGCGCTGAGGATCGAACAGGGTCTCGTCCCGTGGCACGATGGCGGCGACCACGTCTTTCTCGCCGGGAACGTGGTTCTTGGCGGGGATGCCGTAAACATACACATCGTCGGCAAGCCCGGATTCGGCAATGACCTTTTCGATGAACGCGGCGTTGATGAACTCGCCATTGCGGCGAATGCCGGCCCCCTTGCGATAATCGAAGTAGAGCCAGCCCTCCTCGTCTTCATGCACGACGTCGCCCATGCGCAGCCAGCCGCCGGCGCATTTCTTGGCGGATGCCGCGGGATCGCCGAAATACTCGACGACATAGGGCGCGCCGCTGGCCGGGCGGAACAGCAACTCGCCCGGCATGCCGCGCGGCACATCGTTATCCTCGTCATCGACGATACGATGTTGGAACATCGCCGGCGGCTTGCCGATGCTGCCCACGGGGCCGATGCCGGGGTAGTTGAAGCTCAGCCCGCCCTCCGCCGCGCCGTAGAATTCCAGCACCTGCACGTTGAAGCGCTGCTCGAAGGATTTCCAGATTGCCGCGGGCATGCCGGCGGAGACGACGAGGCGCACCGGATTTTGTCCGTCATCGGGGCGGGGCGGCTCGGCGTAGATGGCGGTGGTCATGCCGCCCAGCAGCGTGAAGCTGGTGGCGCCGTATTTGCGGGTGATGTTCCATAGCCGCGACTTGGAAAAACGCCGCGAGAGCACGCAGCGCAGCTTGCAGGCCAGCGCCGCGCCCAAGGTGAGGATCTGCGCGTTGGCATGGGTGAGCGAGAGGCCGGAATAGAGGATGTCGTCGTCGCGATAGCTGAAGAGCTTCTGGGCCAGCAGCGTGGTGTCGCAATACCGGCGGTTCGTCATCACGATCCCCTTGGGATCGCCGGTGGTGCCGGAGGTGAAGATCAGCTCCAGCGGGCTGTCCGGGTCGGTGGTCAGCACCGGCAGCGCGGGGGCCCGCGCGGGGGCGAGGGCGGCATAGTCCACCACGCCGGGGTAGTCGGCGAGCGGGCGCGGTCCTTCATCGGTGACGAAGCTCGCCACCCAGGCGAGGCCGGGCAGGGCGGCGCGCACCTCCTGGATGTTGTCCAGTGCGTAATCGGCGGCGAAGACGCCGCTGCATTCCGCCCGCGCCAGCATGAAGCGCAGCTTGTCGCCCTTGGTGCGGGGGTCGATTGGCGTCACCGCCGCGCCGAGAATGCTGGCCGCCACCATGGCTTCGACAAACTCAGGGTGGTTGGCCATGACCAGGCCAAAGCGCTGGCCCGGCTTCACCCCCAGCTCCAGCAGCACCTGTGCCAGGCGCTGGCTGTTCTCCCACAGCTCGCGGTAGCTGCGGGTTTCGTCGGCGCGTACGCCTGCGCCTTCGAAGGTCAGTACATTAAACTCGGGCAGCTCATCGGCGCGGTTGGCGATGAGGTTGGCCAGAATGCTTTCGTTGCGCGTGTTCATGGTTCAGCGTCCCAGAAGAGTGAGGCAGGCAACGGCTTCTTCAACCCCCGCCAGGCCGCCGCCGTTTTCGGCCAGGGCGATGCGCGCGCCTTCCACCTGCCGGGGGCCGGCTTCATGGCGCAGCTGCGTCACCAGTTCGAAAATCTGCGCGAGTCCGGTGGCGCCGATCGGGTGGCCCTTGGATTCCAGCCCGCCCGAGGGGTTGATGGGAATGCGCCCGCCGATCGAGGTCTCGCCGCGCTCAGCCGCCGGCCCGCCGCCGCCGAAGGGGATCAGTCCGAGCAGTTCGGATTGCAAAATTTCGCCGATGGCCGTGGCGTCATGCACTTCGGCCACGCTCACCTCTTCGGGGCCGATGCCGGCGCGCTCGAACAGCTTGCGCGCGGCCTTGCGGACCAGGTGATTTTCCAGATCCGCCGGCGCCCGCTCGCTGCTGGTTTGCAGCGCGCAGCCAAGCACGCGCACCGCGCGCTTCGCCTGGCCGCGCAGCCGCTGCAACCCGGCTTCGGTGCAGAGAATCGCGGCGGCGGCGCCATCGCTGACCGGCGAGCACATTGGCAGGGTCAGCGGATAGGTGATCGGCGGAGCCGCCAGCACCTGCTCGATGGTGTAGGCATCGCGGTATTGCGAGAGCGGGTTATGCACGGAATGCATGTGGTTTTTCGCCGACACCGCCGCGAACTGGCGCTGCGTGGTGCCGAATTCGCGCATGTGCATGCGGCCCATGGCGGCGTAAATATCCATGAATACGCTGTAGGGTTTTGTTGACACCGAGCCAGGAGGGGGTTCGATGCCCCGGCCCATCTCCATCAGCTTCGCCTGATTGGCCTCGGTCTCATGCACATCCCAGGCGCCATCGAAGGCCGCGAAGGTGCGGGCCTTGTCGGTGGAGAACATCTTCTCCGCGCCGAGGGCGAGGACGACATCCGCAGCGCCGGCCAGCAGATGGTTGACCGCCAGATGGAACGCCGTGCTGGCGCTGGCGCAGGCGTTTTCCACATTCACCACCGGCAGGCCATCAAAGCCCATGGCGCGCAGTGCCAGTTCGCCGCGGATCATGTGCTGGCCATCCATGTGGCCCTGCGTGGCGTTGGCGAAATAGGCCGCCTCCACCTGGGTCTTCTCGCATCCGGCATCTTCCAACGCGGCCGTCACGGCCTGTGCGGCGAGATCCTTCACACTCAACGACAAGTGTTTGCCGAACGGCGTCATGCCGATCCCGGCGACGTAGATGGTCTGGGTCATGTTTACCTCGAATAGGGAAAGCGGCGCGGCGGGAGCACCACCGCGCCTTATCAGCTAGACGTGCTTGATCTCGTAGGAGAGGTAGCCATCCTCCGCCTGCGCCGCGAGCAGGCGCCGCGCGCCGAGGATCGCCGAGCCCGAGCCAAAGCCAACGTTTTTCAGCTCGCCGGCGAGCACCGAGCGGGCAGCCTCGGCACCGAACACGCCGGTCTGGGAATAGGCGGAATTGCCGCGCAGGATCACGCTCACCGATTGCGTGTTGCCACGCGCCTGGCAGGAGATGAGAGTGCGGTGAATTTCCGGCGTCTCGCGCGGCGGCTCCTTCTGCGTCACCTGGCGGCCAATCTGGTTGGTCACCTCTTCCTGCCCCGCGGCATCGAGCTGACGGTAGTTCTCCTCGAACTGCTTCAGCAGGCCGAGAACGTTCATCATCATCTCCTGGTTGCCCAGCGAGAACATCACCGAGCAGTTGCGCACGCGGGCATCGCCCTCGTACCACACCGGCTCACCGGCTCCGCCCCAGGGCATGGCCTTCAGCATGCGGTGGATGCCGGGCACGGACACGTCATAAGCCGTGGCCCACGGCCATTGCACCAACTCGCCCTGGCTCAGATAGTACATCGGCTTGGTGCACATGCGCAGGAAGGACATCGTCGAGGCCACGCTGACCTCGGCATCGCCGTAATAGAGCAGGTCCAGCGTATCGATGCCGGGGGTCTCCAGCGCGATCTCGGCGGCGATCGTGCCGGCCGTCCACATGTAGGAATTGGCCGGGCACAGCGCCAGCTCCTTCGCCGCGAAGGCGGCGGCGAATTCCTTCTTCAGGTACAGCATCCAGTCGGTTTCGCCGGTGGTGTCGAAGTAATGGCAGCCGGTGGCAAGTGCCGCTTCCACCACAGGCTGGCCGAGCTGCATGAACGGGCCAACGATGTTGAGCACGACCTTCCTGCCGGTGAACAATTCCGTCAGCGCGGCGGTGTTGTGCGCCACGCTCACGCACTGGTAGTCATGGCCCTTCAGCTCGGGGATTTTCTCCATCTCCGAGGCAAGGCGCTCGGCATTGCGCCCGGCGGCGATGAAGGGGATGCCACGCTTGGCCAGTTTCCAGGCCGTGAGCTTGCCCGTGTAACCGCTGGCGCCGTACAGCACTACTTGATAATTCGTTGTCATTTTTGGACGTCTCCGTTTTTTTATGATGAAAGATCAGGTCACAGCAGGTCGGGGTTGGTGAGGTAGTAACCACCCTTGATCGCCAGGATCTCGTTGCAGCCGTCCTCGATCAGAGACGCACGCGCGTCGCGCAGGATTTTCTCGATCGGGTAGGCGCGGGTCAGGCCGTTGCCGCCGAAGAGTTGCAGCGCGTCGTTGGCGACTTCAAAAGCGGTCTGCGTGCCGGTGACCTTGGAGGTCATGGCGGCGTGCAGCGCCGGCTGCGGGGCGGAGAAGTTGTAATGCGCCACGCGCCGCCCGAGGGCGCAGGAGGCCTCGACCTTGCGGAACATGTGGAACAGGCGGTGCGCCACGGATTGATGGCGGATGATGGGCACGCCGCCTGCCTTGCGTTCATGCGCATAGGCATGGGCGAGGTCATAGGCCGAGCGCGCGCAGCCGGTGAACACCGCGCCCATGAGCGAGTTGGCGAAGGTATGGACGGCGTACACGGCGGCCTGGTACTGTTCCGGCCCGGCGAGCAGATGCTCCTTCGAGAGATGCACGTCGTCGAAGAAGATCTCGCCCTGGTTCAGCGCGCGCTGGCCCATCTTGTCCAGCGGCTTGCCGCGGCTCACGCCCTTGGCGTCGCCAGGCACGATGACCACGGCGCCGTTCTTCGTGCTGGGGCCGGAGCCGGTATCCGCCGCGGCGTACAGGATGCACACCTGGCCGATGGTGCCGTTTGAAACCCAGGCGGATTTCTGGCCCTTGATGATGATCTCGTCGTCCTTGATCGTGACCACGCAATTCGGCCGGCCGTAATTGCCCTGCGCGTGGGCGATCATCTGGTTGGGGTCGAGCATGTCGGTGCCGTGGTCGGGCTCGGTGATGCCCCAGCAGCCGAGCTTGCCAACGGTGAGGTTGCGGCAGAATTCATTGCCGAGCATGGTGCTGATCAGCTCCGGCAGCATGCCCGCGCCGATGCTGATCGCCAGCCCGGAATCGCCCCAGCCCAGCTCCTCGAACATGATACACATGATGCGCGCGCGCTCAGCGGGCTCCAGGGCCAGCAGGCTCTCCACCGAGAAGCCGAGGGCGGCGAATTGCTCCAACGCGCCCCAGAGCGGCGAGCCGGCGGCGACCACCTGTTCCGGCGTCATGCGGTCGAGCGCGATGCCCACCGGGCGCAGGACATCCGTGGCGAAGCGCCGTACGGTCGCCTGGACGACGGCGGCGGTATCGGTGAATTCAGGCTCGGCCCCCAGCGGCGTCAGCTGGACCGATGCAAAGGCTTGCATGGTTGTCATTATTTTTCTCCTTGGAACGTTTTAACTCCATGCCCGTGTTCTTGCTTCTATTCAGTCGCGGGCATTAAACTTACGTTACGAGCCTGGTTCGCTGGTCTCCATCACCCGGCATCACGGGGTTGATGGAATCGTTGGGGGAGGTGACGGGGGCGGCGGCCGGGGGGCGCGGGACAGATAGCGCTCCCGGAACAATGTGCTAGACTGCCAGGTAAGGGTGGACTTCCAAGGCGTCAAAATTGAATAATTTCGTACGCAGCAAGCTAAGTTTCATGCGCAGCCCGTATGGGCAGATCGACCGGGAACGTTTGGCGCCAGTGCGTGACGCCGCGGCGCGGGCGCGTCTGGTCACGCTCACCGCGCCCGGCGGGTACGGCAAAACCTCGCTCGCCGCCGCCTGGGCCGCGCATTGGCAGCAGCAGGGGGGGCGCTGCGCCTGGCTGAGCCTGGAGCGCGACGACGACGTGCCGGCGCGCTTTCTGTTCGGCCTGACACAGGCGCTGCGCGGCCTTGGCCCCGGCATCGGCGATGCGGCGCAGGCCGTGCTGGCAGGCGCCTCCCTGGCCGCGCCGCGGGCGGTGATGTCCATGCTGATCGACGATCTGGAACACATCGAGGACGAGACGTTCCTCGTGCTCGACGATTATCAATGGATCCACGACGCCTCGATCCACGATGCGGTGGCGTTTCTGCTGCTGCACGCCCCGGTTCACCTGCACCTTGTCATCACCTCGCGCACCCGGCCGGAACTGCCGCTGGCCCGCCTGCGCGCGCTTGGACAATGGCTGGAGCTGGACGTCACGGATCTGCGCTTCGATGAGGACGAGACCAGGCGGTTCCTGCAGGCCACCAGCCCACAGGCGCTGACCGCCGAGCAAGCGCGGCATTTGCACGCCCATACCGATGGCTGGGTGGCCGCTCTGCGCATCGCCGCATTGGGGACCAGCGGCGCCGGGGGCGCGGACGTGCAGGTCTCGGGCGCGTCGCGGGCCTTCGCGCATCTGATCGAGGACATGCTGGAGAGCCTGCCCTCCGCCACGGTCCTGTTCATGGCGCGCACCTCGGTGCTGGATTACCTCAACGCCGGGCTGTGCGAGGCGGTGACCGGCGCGCCCGACAGCGCCGCGCTGCTGGAGCAGATGACGCAGAGCTATCTGCTGGTCGAGCCGCTGGACGGCGAAGGAAGCTGGCTGCGCTACCACCAATTGCTGCTGGACTATCTGCGCGGCCCGTTGACCCAACGCCTGGGCATTGAGCCGCGGGAACTGCACCGCCGCGCCGCAAGCTGGTTTGCCGGCCAAGCGATGTGGACCGATGCCGTGCGCCACGCGCTCGCCGCGGGCGACAACGCGCAAGCGCTGGAATGGCTGGTGCATTGCGGCATGGCGCTGGTGAAAAAGGGCGACCTGATGACCCTGCTGGCTTGGCGCCGCGCCTTTCCGCCGGAATTGATGCGCAAGCAGCCCGGCGTGCAGGTGGCGGTGGCCTGGGGGCTGACTCTGGCCATGCGCTATGGTGACGCCGAGCCGGTGCTGAACGAGGTTGAGCAGGACGAAACCTCCGGTGCGTCGCCGGGCGTTCTGGCCCAATGCCAGGCGGTGCGCGCCGTCGCCGCCGCATTGCAAGATGATTCGTGCCGCGCCTTGCAACTGGCCGAGTCCTGGCAGACGCGGCAGAGCGTGACCGATGCCTGGACCGGCAATGTCATTTCCAATGTGATGCGCTTTGCCTACTGGAAAGCCGGGCGCTGGGCGGATGTCTATGAACAGCCCTGGGTGCCCTATTCGCTTGAGGATGATGCGCGCAACGTCTTCTCCACGGTCTATCGCGAGATTCTGCTCGGCTATGTGGAGCTGGAGCAGGCCCGGCTGGGCGTGGCCGGGCGCCATGCGCGCGAGGCCCTGCGTCTGGCCGAGCTGCATAACGGCCCTCGTTCAGTCGCCGCGGCATTGGCGGCCCCCCTCGGGGCGATGATCACTTATGAGCAGGGGCGGTCCGAGGCCGCCGAGGCGGCGCTGACGCCGCTGCTGCCGCTCATCGACAACACGGCCATGCTGGAGAGCGTGCTGCAAACCTATCTGGTGCTCGCCCGCATCGCGCGCGGGCGCGGCGATCCGGGGCACGCCTATGGCTTGCTCGAACATGCCGAATCCATTGGCTATAACCGGGGCTGGGACCGGCTGGTCAGCGTCATGCTGCTGGAGCGACTGCGCTGGCTGGCGGCCGATGGCCGCTTCGACGAAGCCCATGCCTGCGGCGTGCGCCTGGGGCGGTTGGCCCTGACCCACACGGGCACGCAGCGCTGTGCACGCTCCGACCTTGCCACCTACCGCGATTGGGGACAGGCGCATCTGGCATTGTTCGACCAGCGCGCCGCCGATGCGGTCAGTGGTTTTGCCCGGCTCTATGCCGAGGCGCGCGCGCTCCGCTATGAATACCGGTCCTTGTCGCTGGGCGTCTCCCTGGCGCTGGCGCATATGGCCTGCGATGACCGCGACAGCGCCTTCAGCGTATTGCACGACGTGCTGCAAGGCGCGCAACGCAGCGGGGCCAGCCGCAGCATCCTCGATTATGGTGCGGATATATGGGCTATGCTGTCACGCTTTCTGGTCAGCGAGCAGCGCGATCCGGCCCTGGTGCCCTATGTGCAGCGCCTGCTCGCGGATCAGGGGGAAACCGCGCCCAAACCGGCCGAAGGGGCGGCGAATGTGTTGACGGACCGCGAACGCCGCGTGCTGGTGCTCGTAGCGCTTGGACAGTCGAACAAGGAAGTGGCGCGCGAGCTCAATATCTCGGCCGAGACCGTGAAGACGCATCTCAAGAATATCTTCGTGAAGCTCGACGTGCAGCAGCGCTGGCAGGCCGTGGCGCTGGCGCGCGCGCTCGGCCTGCTCGAGGACGGGTGAAGTTGCCTTTTCACCTACGTGATCCGTTACAATCATGTCCGTTTCCGCCCTGGACCCGATATCCGCCGAGTGATCGGGTCTAGGGCGTGTTGAGGCTGGGGAGGCTGTAGCCGTCGATGGCCGAGACAGGGCGCAGCGAGAGGGCGTTGCCCGCGCAGACGGCTTCGGCTTGCCGCAGTTCCTCAACCGTCACCGGCGCCTCGCGCACCAGCCCGGCATCGAGCAGGCAGGCGCGCCTTATGCCCGGCAGCGCGCCGTCGCTCACCGGCGGCGTCACCCAGGCGCCATGCAGCCGCACGAACAGATTGGCCGCACTTGTTTCGGCCACGCGCCCGGCGCGGTTGAGCATCAGCGCGTCATCGGCGCCGTGGTCGGCGGCCTCCATGCGCGCCAGCACGCCGGGCAGATAGTTCAGGCTCTTGATGGCGCTGAGCGGCGAGTCCTCGTCGCGCCGAATGCGGCTGGTGATGAGACGCAACGGGCCGCCGGGCGGCGGCAGGGGCGCGGTGGTGATGAGCAGGGTAGGGGTGGCAGCACTTGGCGGCAGCAGGCCGCGCGGGCCGGTTCCGCGTGTCAGCGTCAGCCGCAGCGCCGCCTCGTCCAGCCCATTGGCGGTGAGCAGATCGTGGATCGCTTCCGCCAGTTTCTCCTTGGTGAGCGGCACGGGGACGCGCAGCAGCGCCGCCCCGGCGCAGAGCCTGGCGTAATGCCGGGCAAGCTCCGGCACCGCGCGGGCATGGGCCGCCATGGTCTCGAACACGCCGTCGCCCAGCAGGAAGCCGCGATCAGCCGGGTCGATGCGCGCCTCGCCGGCCGGGCACAGCGCGCCGTTCAGCCAGACCAGCGGCTCAGCCATGGCCGAGCGCCAGAAGCGGGGAGATCTTCACCATGGCTTCGTCATACTCCGCTTCGGCCACGCTGTCCCAGGTGATGCCGCCGCCCGCCTGGGCGTAGAGCGTATCCGCCGTGGCGGTGAGCGTGCGGATGATGATGGCGCTGTCCATGGCGCCGTCGAACCCGATCCAGGCGAGCGCCCCGCAATAGGCGCCGCGCGGCCCGGCTTCCAGCTCGTCGATGATCTGCATGGCCCGGCGCTTGGGCGCGCCGGTGATGGAACCGCCGGGCAGTGTGGCGGCGAGCAGGTCGAACGCGTCCAGCCCGGGCTTCAACCGCCCGGTGACGGCGGAGACGAGGTGATGCGCCTGGGCGTAGCTCTCCACCGCCCAGAGTTCCGGCACCGCCACCGAGCCTGTCTCGCACACCTGGCCGAGATCGTTGCGCAGGAGGTCGGTGATCATCAGGTTCTCGGCGCGCTCCTTGGGGCTGGCGTGCAGCGCGGCGGCGGCGGTGGCGTCGTCGTCCGGGTCATCGCTGCGCGCGGCGGTGCCCTTGATGGGCCGCGTCTCCACGCTGCCATCGGGGGTGAGGCGCAGGAAGCGCTCCGGGGAGGCGCAGGCGAGGCCGAAGCCCTCGTGCTGGAGGCAGGCGGCGAAGGGTGCCGGGCTGAGCCGCCGCAGGGCCATGTGCATGGCCGCCAGCGGCAGCCCTTCCGGGCGCGGCGCGATGAAGCGCAGGGTGAGATTGGCCTGGTAGATGTCCCCCGCCGCGATATAGGCGCGCAGCCGCTCATGGGCCTCGCGGTAGGTCTCGCGGCTCATCTCCGGCGCCCAGCGCAGCGGCGGCATTGGCGGCACGGCGGGCGTTGTCTCCAGCCGCGCGGCGATGTCCGGCAGTGCCCCGGCCGGGCCGAGATAGAACAGCCGCCGCGCCTCGGGGTTGAACCCCAGCAGCGTGGTGTAGAGCCCGAACCAGCCGCCGGGCAGGCCGGGCGTGGGGGCGAACCGGCTGGTCACACAAGCCGCCTCGCGGGCCAGATCGTAGCCGATCCACCCCACCGCCCCGCCCGCGAAGGGAAAGGGCCAGCCTTCCGGCCGTTCCGGCGCTTCGTGCGCGGCCATCCAGTGCCGCAGTGTGGCGTAGGGATCGGCCTCCAGCCGCAGCGTGGCGCGGGGGGAAAGGCACAGATAGCTGACGCGGGACCGTGGGTCGCCGGTGGCGGCGCTGTCCAGAAAGGCGAGGCCGGGTGTGTCGGCAAAGGCGGCGAAAGCGGCCTCGGGCGGGAGGTAGGGAAGTTCGGCGGCGATCATCTTAGAGGCTGTCCCATAAGTCTACTCTGGCGGCTGTCTAGCCGCGTTTTTCTGCGCTCCGGTGCTCGCAAAACACAGCTATCCATCTCACCAGAGCGACTTCTGGAACAGCCCCTTGCCCGCTCACTTTGCGGGCAATTCCTCCCCCCGGCAATCGGGCGCGATGACGGCGGCGATTGCGGCGGCCATGTCTTGCCAGCCGGGCACGGCGGCGGCGGTTGGGGCGGGCTGCGCCAGGAGGTCCGTCAGTTCTAGCAGCCCTTGCGCGATGGCGGGAGCGTTCGGTGCGCAGAGAATGGCCCCGGGCTGGCCGCCGAGCTGCTCGGGCAGGCCGCCCACACTGGTGGCCAGCACGCACCGCCCGGCCGCCAGCGCCAGAGCCGCCACGCCGGACTGGCTCGCTTCCCGGTAGGGGAGCACCAGCGCGTCCGCCCAGGCGAGCAGCCCGGGCAGTTCGCTGTCCGCGAACCAGCGGCGCTCCACGGAAACCCCGGCCATGGCCTCAAGGCGGTCCAGCGCCGGGGATTTCGGGCCGTCGCCGCAGATGCGCAGCTCGAAGGGCCGCGTCTCGCCAAGGAACTCCAGCGCATTGGCGAGCAGGTCCAGCCCCTTGTAGGGCAGCAGGCGGCCAAAATACAGGAGCCGTGGCCGGGACGTCGGCCGCGCGGCGGGCACGGTGGCGGAGAGCCCGATTGGCGGGAGCCACAGCTTTGTCAGCGTCTGGCCGTTGGTGCCGAAGCCCTGACCGCGCAGCGCCTGCTCCACGTGCCCGCTGAGGCAGAACAGATGCTTTGCCCCGCGCAGCAGCCTGGTCTGGTCGAGCGCCAGGAAGCTCAAGGCGTCGCCCGGGTGGGCTTCGGCGTCATGCACGATCACCGCGTAATCGATGCCCAGCCTTTCCAGCGCCATGACCATGCGGATATCGAGCAGCGCGGGCATCGCGCAGAGGGCGATATCCGGGGCGAGGCGGCGCAGCTGCGCCTCGGTACGCCGCCGCAGGAAGGGCGAGGCAAGCCGCTGCGCGATGAAGCCGAGCCTGTTTTTGTAGGTCGGCTCTCGCCAGTCGCAGGCCGGGGCGTCCGGGCCGGTCAATATCTCCGCCCCTGCGGGGAGGGAGAGCGCAGCACTCTGGCCCGGCAGCGTGTTCAGCGCCTCCGCCAGTCTTGCCGCGCAAATCGGCCCGGCCCCGCGCCGCCCCCAATGCCAGACGAGTATTCTCATTCGATGCCGCTGGCGGCGAGCGCCGCGTCCAGCGCCTCCCGCCCCAGGGTGCTCATGGCGTGGCGCTGCCCGGCGGTGCCGAGTTCGGCGCGCAGGGCCGCGTCGTTGAACAGGCGCTTCAGCCACGCGGCGGCGTCCTCAATGTCCGGCTCAGCCCATTCGGCGCCGGGCACCGCGTACACGCCGCGCTCATCGCGCGCCGGCACCAGCCGGTAGCGCACGAGGCCGCTGCTGCTTGCATCCATGAAGTCCAGATTGCCGGAATAGCCCGTTGCCACCACGGGCACGCCAAGAAGTGCGGCGGTGGCGGGGATGAGGCCGAACCCTTCGGAACGGTGCAGGGAGAGCACCACGTCGCTCGCCGCGATCAGCCCGCGCAGTTCCGGCTCGCTCACCGTTTCCGTCATCACGCGGATATTCGGCGCATCGCCCACGGCGGCGCGGATGGCGGCGAGATCGTCCTGGTAATGCGTGACGCCGGTGAGCTTGAGCACCAGCAGCGCATCGGGGCTGGCGCCGAAGGCCGCCTTGAAGGCGGCGACGGTGCCGAACGGGTTCTTGCGGGTACAGCTGGACGCCAGGTTGAACGCGCTGAGCACGATGAAGCGGTCCGCCGGGAGGCCGAACGAGGCGCGGTTCCCCGCCACGGCGAAAGGCAGCTGGGTGACAAGAGGGTGGGGGACAACGCGGACACGGCCCGGGGCGATTGGTTCGAACGCCTCCGCCGAGAAGCGGCTCGGCGCCCAGATTTCATGCACGAAGCGCGCGCCGATGGCCCATTCGGCCGGCACCCTGGAGAGTTCCCAGGCCCACAGGCCGATGATCCGCCGCCCGCGCAGCATGTTGCGCGGCTTCAGCCGGGCAAGGCCGACGGGCAGCAACGGGCCGTTGACCACAGCAATGACCGCCGCGCACGGCGGCTGTGTGCCGGTGAAGGCGGGTGTCACGCTCGGCAGGCCAAGCGGCATCGTGCCGCGCAACAGGTTCCAGGCGGCAAGCGCCTGGCCGAGGATGCGGCCGCTCTCGGCGATGCCGTTCCGCCCGTCGATGTCACCGGCGATCACCGCGCCGTCGCTCCGGGCGGGGGCCGGGCCGGGCGGTGCCGCGATCGTGGCGGCCACGCGCGTCATTGCCGCCCGCCTCGCCTCGCGCGGCAGCAGCCGCCAGGCGCGGTGGGCGAGGCTCAGCACGGGACGCCCAGGATGCGCAGCGTCGCGGCGGCGCTCTCGCTCCAGCCCGTGGGCCGGAAGTCCTGTTGGATTTCCGCTCGCCACGCGCCCAGGGCTGACGGATCATCCAGCACCGCGCGCACCGCGCGCACCGCGCCGTGCAGATTATCGGGATCGAAATACCGGGCGAGCGTGCCGCCCGCCTCGGGCAGCGAGGTGGCATTGGCGGCGAGGCAGGGGGTGCCGTGGGCGAGGCTCTCGGTGACCGGCAGCCCCCAGCCCTCGTACAACGAGGGATACAGGGTAAACAGGCAATCCTCATAAAGTGCGGCGAGTTCGCTGTCGCTCGGCCCCTCGATCAGGCGGATCTTGCCGTCGAGCCAGTCGGCGTTTTCCAGCTGCTGCATGAGGTCCGCCACCAGCCAGCCGACGCGCCCGGCGAAGACCAGGGTTGGCACCTTCTCGCGCGGCATGGTGGCCAGCAGCTCCCGCCAGATGCGGAACAGCAGGACGTGGTTTTTGCGGGCCTCGATGGTCGAGACGATGAGGGCGAAAGACCCCGGCGGCGGCAGGCGTTCCGAGCGCAGCGGCGTGGGCGGCTGGCCGAAGCCGGTGCCGAGCGGAATCGGCTGGATGCGGCTCTTCAGCGCCAGACCGGCTTCAGCAGCGTAGCGCTCGGCGTCCTCGGCGGTGGCGCGGGAGACGGAGAAGACCCGGTCCGCGAGGGGAGCCACGTCGTGGAAGCAGGCGCTGAAGGCTTTCACGACATCTCTGTCGCACCATTCAGGGCGGCGCAGCGGAACGATGTCGTGGATCAGCAGCGCGAAACGCAGCCCGTGGCGTGCGCGCGCCGCGCTTACCAGCCCGGCATAGTCCTTGAGCTGCCATGGCGAGCCGAGGCTGAGCAGCCAGTCGCCCGGTGCCGCGGTGGCCTCGAAGGCCTGCCGGCTTTCTGGGCGGTCCTGCACACTGACATTGACTGGGAGGTGGGCCTTTTTTTTCGGCAAGACGCGTTGGAAACAGGCCTGCGCCGTATAGCGCAGGCCTCTCAACGCCTCGACCTGATGGGCGCGGAAATGGCGCAGGGGATTGGCGACCTCCAGCGGCAGCAAGGCCATCAGGCGGCGCCCGGTGCGCCGGGCCAGGCTCACGCGCGGAGGCAGGGGGACGGTGCCCTCAATGCGCGGCGGCTGAGGCTTCGCCGAGGCTGACGGTTTGGAAAGATTTGTGAATAGCGCATTGATTTCGAAGAACGATATAATTTTGAATCCTTTCCCCGAGGTCGTGTGGCGCACAAAACGCACATCCTCTGGGGCGAGATCCTGCATCGCGCGTTGCAGCTCGAAGGCGAGGCGCTGTATGCCGCTCGGGCGGCTCGCATGGGCGGCATATTGGAAGAGATCTTCCACGTCTATCCAGATGCGCATGGTTAGCCTCCGTCGTTGCGCACGCGGGCGCGCCAGTCGTTGAGTACATCGGCCAGCGTGTCCTGCCAGGCGATACGGGGTTGCCAGTCCAGTAATTGCCGCGCGAGGTGAG
>DATIWS010000155.1:0-3443 GCA_035519275.1 Acidocella sp.
GCCTGCTTGATGTCGATCAGGCTCTTGCGGATCTTCCGGCTGCGGTTGATCCGGTCCTCGATATAGCCGGTGTCGTTCCAGCGCACCGCGCGCGCCATGCTCTGCGCATCCTCGGAGAAGCGGGCGAACATTTCCAGCAGCGCGTCCTTGTTGTTGATGAAGATGTCGCGCCACATCACCGGGTCGGAGGCGGCGATGCGCGTGAAGTCGCGGAAACCGCTTGCAGCGAATTGCAGCACCTCCTCGCGCGTCTCGTCGGCGAGGTCGTCGGCGGTGCCGCAGATGGTGAAGGCGATGAGATGCGGCAAATGGCTGACGATGGCGATGACGCGGTCGTGGTGCGCGGCACTCATCCGCGCGGTGCGCGCGCCGAGTGCTGCCCAGAGCGACTCAATCTTCCCGATGGCGGCTGCATCCGTGCCTTCCGGTGGGGTGAGCAGGCACCAGCGGCCCTTGAACAGGTCCGCGAGGCCGGCATCCGGGCCGGAGAACTCGGTGCCCGCCAGCGGGTGCGCGGGCACGAAATGCACGCCCTGCGGCACATGCGGGCCGACATCGCGAATCACCGATTGCTTGGTGGAGCCGACATCCGAGAGGATGCAGCCCGGGGCGAGATGCGGCGCGATGCCCTCGGCGATGGCGGTGAAGCTGCCGACCGGGGTGCACAGGATGACGCCATCGGCGCCGGAAACGGCCTCGGCCGGGTCGGCGATGTAGTCGTCGCCCAGCGCCAACTCGCGCGCCCGGGCCAGATGTGCCGGGCTGGCGTCGCAGATCACCAGCCGCTCCACCGTGCCGGGGGCGAGCTTCAGGGCACGGGCGATGGAGCTGCCGATATGGCCGATGCCGATCAGCGCCAGGCGGTGGAACAGCGGCTCAGCCACGGCAGAACTCCGCCAGGGCGGCGGCCACGCGGTTGCATTCTTCGTCGGTGCCGATGGTGATGCGCAGGCATTGCGGCAGGCCGTAGGATTTTACCCGGCGGACGATGATGCCGCAGGAGCGCAGATGCGCATCGGCCGCGATGGCGCGGTCCTCGGTGCCGAAATCCACCAGGATGAAATTCGCCTCCGAGGGATGCACGGTCAGGCCGCTCTGGGCCAGCCGCTCGGCGAGGCGGCGCTTGGCCTGGGTGTTGTGCGCGCGGCCGCGCTCCAGCCAGCCCGGCTCGCGCAGCGCCGCGATGCCGGCGGCGGCGGCAAAGTTATTCACGGGGAAGGGCGGGCGCACGCGGTTCAGCACGTCGGCGATCGGCAGCGGCGCATAGGCCCAGCCCAGGCGCGCCCCGCCCATGCCGAAGATCTTGGAGAAGGTGCGCGTCATCACCGTGTTCTCGCCGGCATCCACCAGGGCCGCACCGGCGTCGTAATCCGGCCGGTCGACATATTCAGAGTATGCGGCGTCGATGACCAGCAGCACATCGCCGGGCAGGCTTTCGCGCAGGCGCAGCATTTCGCTCTGCGGCAGCAGCGTGCCGGTCGGGTTGTTGGGGTTGGCGAGGAAGACCATCCGCGTCGCCGGGGTAACCAGCGCCAGCATGGCGTCCACGTCGGTGGTGAGGTTGGTCTCGGGGGCCTTCTTCACCGTGCAACCGGCGATTTTGCCCGCGATCTCATACACCGAGAAACCGTGCTCGCTCATGATCAGCTCGGTGCCCGGCCCGCCATAGGACTGGATGAGCAGCACCAGCAGCTCGTCCGAGCCGTTGCCGCAGACAATCCGCGCCGGGTCGAGCCCGAATTTCTCGCCGATCTCGTGGCGCAGCGCCGCCGAGGCGCCGTCCGGGTAGCGGTGCATGTTCGCCGCCGCTTCGGCCATGGCCTTGATCGCGCCGGGGGGCGGGCCGAAGGCGCCCTCGTTGGAGGAGAGCTTCAGCGGCGTCTCCACGCCCGGCAGCTTCGATTCGCCGCCGACATAGGGAGCGACGGAAAACACGTCCTGGCGCGCGGCGGGCTTTTTCATGCGGTCTCTCCCAGCGGCACGGCGAAGCCGCCGATCACCACCGGCGGCGCATCCAGCCCGGCGATGGCGGTCAGGCGCGGGTCGGCATCCTCCACCAGCCCGGCCACCTCGACGAGCGCGTGCAGGCGGGTATCGCCGGGCAGGCGCCGCACCCAGAGCGCGGTGGGCTGGAACCCGGCATCCCGCACCAGCGACATCATGCGCGCGCGGGAGGTGTCGGGGTTGAATTGCAGCGCGATCAGCCCACGGTCATCGCCGCTGGGGTCGGGCGGCACGGTGGCCGCCACATAGGCGTCGCCCAGGGGCAGGCCCTCGGCCCGCTTGGTCCAGAACGGGATCTTGGCGATGACATAAAGCCGCTGCGATCCGGTTCCGGTGAGCAGCGGCCACCAGCCGCCATGGGCTTCGTCATCCTCGGCCAGGGGCGGCAGCACGGCCAGCTGCGCGCCGCGCTCGCGGGTCAGGTCGGCCATGGTCTGGGCCGGGTTGGCGTGGCGGCGCACCGGGGTGAGCGGGCCGAAATGCTCGCGCGCCAGGGCCAAGCGGGCTTCGCCGCCCTCGCCGTCGCACACGGCCATGGTCTGCCCGCCCTCAATGATCAGCGCCGCGCCGAACAGCTCGCGCCAGAAGCGGATGATCGCCTGTCGCGGCAGGGCGCCGGAATGGCGGGCCAGCATGCGGCGCAGGATGATCGCCTCGCGCCCCGGGCGGATCTTGGTGCCGGTCTTGCCGCCAGTCGCGGCGACACTCTCCACGACCCTCGCGCGCAGCATCAGCAGGTCGTGAATCTGGTCGTCCAGCGCGTCCAGCTGTGCGCGCAGTTCCGCGAGGCGGGTATTCTGGGGGAGGGAATGGGTCATCGCTGCTTTCTGTTACCCAATTGCGCGGGGGCCGCCAAGCCAGCCCAGTGGAATCGAGGGACGCTCAGGGTTGCACGCCGGGGGCGCTCAGAGCATATGCGGAGATTGTAACATGGACCAGAATCCCGCCTTTCCGGAGACGCAGCATCAAAGCGTGACCTTCCCCCAGGGTCTGACGCTGGATTGCGGCCAGCATCTGCCCGCCGTGACCGTGGCCTACCGCACTTATGGCACGCTCAACGCGGCGAAGAGCAACGCTATTCTGATCTGCCACGCCCTTACCGGCGACCAATATGTGGCCGAGCGGAACCCGGAAACCGGCAAGCCCGGCTGGTGGGACTACGTGGTCGGCCCCGGCAAGCCGGTGGATACGGAGACGTATTTCATCATCTGCGCCAACGTGCTGGGCGGCTGCATGGGCTCCACCGGCCCGCGCAGCCCGCACGCCGACGGCTCCGGCCAGCCCTGGGGCACAGATTTCCCGCAGGTGACGATCCAGGACATGGTGCGGGCGCAGAAGCTGCTCGTCGGCCATCTCGGCATCACCCGGCTGTTCGCCGTCATCGGCGGCTCGATGGGCGGGATGCAGGTGCTGGCCTGGGCCACGCTGTACCCCGAGGC
>DATIWS010000156.1:0-2913 GCA_035519275.1 Acidocella sp.
CAGCCACATCCTGCAGGCCGCCACGGCCATGGGCAAGAACGTGCTGCCCCGCGCCGCAGCACTGCTCGATGTGCAGGTGATCTCGGACATCTCCGGCGTGGTCGATGCGGACACCTTCGTCCGCCCGGTCTACGCCGGCAATGCCCTGGCCACGGTGAAGTCCGCGGACGCCAAGAAGGTTCTGACCGTGCGCGCCTCCAGCTTCGACCCGGTGCCGGCCGAGGGCGGAACTGCTGCCATCGAGGCGGTGAGCATCGCCCCGGCTGAGGGCAAGTCCAAGTATCTCGGCTCCGAGCTCTCGAAGAGCGAGCGTCCCGAGCTGACCGCCGCGAAGATCATCATCTCCGGTGGCCGCGGCATGCAGAATGGCGAGAACTTTACCAAGCTGCTGGACCCGATCGCCGACAAGCTGGGTGCCGCCGTTGGCGCCTCGCGCGCGGCGGTGGACGCCGGCTTCGTGCCGAACGACTACCAGGTCGGCCAGACCGGCAAGATCGTGGCGCCCGAGCTGTACATCGCCGTCGGCATTTCCGGTGCCATCCAGCACCTCGCCGGCATGAAGGACAGCAAGGTCATCGTGGCGATCAACAAGGACGAGGACGCGCCGATCTTCCAGGTCGCGGATTACGGTCTCGTCGGCGATCTCTTCAACATCCTGCCGGAGCTTGAGAAGGCACTATGAGCATCAGCAAAATCGGCGTCATCGGCGCGGGACTTATGGGTAACGGCATCGCTCACGCGGCGGTGCTCGCTGGTTTTGAGGTAACTCTGGTGGACGCCTTCGAGGCGGCGTTGCCCAAGGCCCTGGCGACCATGACCAAGAACATGGAGCGCCAGGTTTCCAAGGGGGTCATCACCGAGGAGGTGAAGGCCGCCGCCCTGGCCCGCCTGACCACCTCGACCGACTGGCGCGCGCTCGCGGGTGCCGACATGGTCATCGAGGCGGTGCCGGAGAAGCTGGAGATCAAGGAGGCCATCTACAAGGAGCTGGCCGCCGTGCTGAAGCCGGAAGCCATCCTGGCCTCCAACACGTCCTCCATCTCCATCACCAAGCTTGGCGTCATGTCCGGCCGTCCGGACAAGTTCATCGGGATGCACTTCTTCAACCCGGTGCCGATGATGAAGCTGGTCGAGATCATCCGTGGTCTCGCGACCTCCGATGAGACCTACCAGGCCGTGCATGCCTTGACGGAAAAGCTGGGCAAGACTTCGGTGAATGTGCAGGATGCGCCGGGCTTTATCGTCAACCGCATCCTCTGTCCGGAGCTGAACGAGGCGATCTTCGCCCTCGCTGAAGGCGTTGGCTCGGTCGCCGATATCGACTCGGCCATGAAACTCGGCGCCAACCACCCGATGGGCCCGCTGGAACTGGCGGATTTCGTTGGTCTGGATACGCTGCTCAGCATCATGCGCGTGCTGCACGGGGAGCTGGGCGAGGCCAAGTACCGTCCGGCCCCGCTGCTGGTGAAGTATGTCGAGGCTGGCTGGTACGGGCGCAAATCCGGCCGTGGCTTCTATGACTACAGCAGCAACCCGCCCAAGCCCACGCGATAAGCCGCGCGAGGCCAGGTTTGAACCGGGAGGAGCGATCCTCCCGGTTTTTTCATGCCTTTATTTCGAGGCGGTGAGGCGGAAACCGACGCTCTCGCAATCGGGGTAGACATCCGGCTTGCGGGAATAAACGATCACATGCCGGACCTCGGGCCGGGCCAGGCAGAACTCCGCGATATCGTGGCACAAGGTTTCCTGCAGCTCATAATGCCGCGCGGCCAGGAGCTTCAGCGTCTCCTCGCGCAGGAAGTCGTAATCCACAACATGGGCGATATGATCCGCCTCGGGCCGCGCGGCGTTGTTCAGCGTCAGTTCGATGTCGATGAGCAGGCGCTGAGGTGCTGCTTTCTCGAAATCGTGGATGCCGATCGAGGCCTGCGCCTCGAACCCGCGCAGGATCAGTGTGGCCTCAGATATCCGCATTCTTGGCGTTCCGTTCGAGGAAGGCGATGTCACGCGGGCGGCGTTGCAGCACCTGCCCGCCGTCGATGACCAAAGTCTGTCCGTGGTAGGAGGGGGTGGCGAGGATGAAATCCACCCCGCCCAGGATCTGCTCTGGGGTGCAGCCACGGCCCAGCGGGTTGTTGTTATGGGTGCGGACGAACTCGGCCTCCGTCTGCTTGCCGCTGATCAGCGTGATGCCGGGCGCGATACCGGCGACGCGGATGCTTGGGGCGAAGGCCATGGCGAGCATCTGCGTCATGCCCTGCAGCGCCACCTTGGCCAGGGTGTAGGAGAAGTAATCCGGGTTGAGCGCGAAGACCTTGTTGTCGACGAGGTTGATGATGACACCCTCCGCCGCGCGCGCCTTCACCGCCGCGTGGAACCCCTGGGAGAGCAGGGCCGGGGCGTAGAGGTTTACGCGCATGTTGCGGTCCAGCGCTCCGGCGCTGGTGGTGGCGGCAGTGTCGTACTCGAAGGTGGAGGCGTTGTTGACGAGCAGGCCGAGCGGGCAGATCGCCTCACAGCGCGCGACGAGTTGGCTCACCGCCTCCGCATCGGCGAGGTCCGCCCCGATGGCGGTGGCCTGCCCGCCCGCCGCGACAATGCCGGCGGCGACGGCCTCAGCCTCCGCCTGGGAATGGTTGTAATGGACAAAGACGTGCCAGCCCTTGGCCCCGAGATGTTTTGCGATGGCGGCGCCGATGCGCTTGCCGCTGCCCGTGACGAGTACACCCTGCATGCAGGGTGGATAGACGAGCCAGGGCGGATTACCAAGCCCGGCGGTTACTGGCTGGCGCTTTTGAAGCCCGCGTCATCCGCCTCGGCCTTGCAGGCATAGCTGCCCACTCCTTTGCCGTATTTCGCCGTGTCTGGCAGGTAGTAGCTTAGGTTCGAGCCGTGCAGCCAGACGATTGTATC
>DATIWS010000157.1:0-13063 GCA_035519275.1 Acidocella sp.
CTATCCGCACCTCGCGGGCAATTACGGCGGCGCCTGGCAGAACCAGCAGGCCGAGTTCGCGGCCTTCCCCGGCCCGATCGTGATGACCTCGAACTGCCTGATCGAGCCGCAGGCGGGTTACCGCAACCGCATCTTCACCGCCGGGCCGGTGGGCTGGCCGGGTATCCGCCACATCAAGAACGACGACTACGCCCAGGTGGTGCAGGCGGCCCTGGCCATGCCGGGCTTTGCCGAGACCGCGCCGGAGAAGACCATCCTCGTCGGTTTTGCGCGGGATACCGTGCTCAGCGTGGCGGGCACCGTGGTGGACGCCGTGAAGAGCGGCGCGATCAAGCACTTCTTCCTGATCGGCGGGTGTGACGGCGCGGCCCCGGGGCGCAACTACTATACCGACTTCGCCGACCATGCGCCCAAGGACACGATGGTGCTGACCCTGGGCTGCGGCAAGTACCGCTTCAACACGCATGACTTCGGCACGATCGGCGGCCTGCCGCGTCTGCTCGATATCGGCCAGTGCAACGACACCTACTCCGCCATCCAGATCGCCCTGGCGCTGGCCAACGCCTTTGAGTGCGGGGTGAACGACCTGCCGCTCTCACTGGTTGTGTCCTGGTTCGAGCAGAAGGCCGCCGCCGTGCTGCTCACCCTGCTGGCGCTGGGTGTGCGCAATGTGCGGCTCGGGCCGAGCCTGCCCGCCTTCCTCACCCCCATGCTGCTGAACGTGCTGGTGGAGAAGTTCGGCGTGCTGCCCATCACGACGGCGGACGCGGACATCGCGGCCTCCCTCAACCGCCGGGCGGCGTAACCGGCAGGGGCAATTCAGGGGCTTCGACCTCTGGGTTGCCCCGTCTCTGCGAGGATCAGCGGTATGGTTGTGACATTGGTGACGCGCGATGCGGCGCGGCTGGAGTTTGCCTGTGCGCCGGGCCAGGACGTGATGGCGGCGGCCGAGACGGCGGGGCTGTATCCGCCGGCGATGTGCCATGAGGGCAGTTGCGGCCTGTGTCAGGCGCGGGTGGTCGATGGGGCTTATGAGATGGGCCCGCACAGCGCAGCGGCGCTGCCAGCTGGGCCGGGCGGCGTGTTGCTCTGCCGCTGCCTGCCGCAGGGGGATCTGACCGTCGAACTGCCTTGCACCGATGCCCAGGTAGGGCGGCACAAGATTCCGGTGCGTGAGGCGGTCATCGAGGCAATGGGCCCGGCCGGTGCTGGTGCCGTGGCGCTGACGCTAAGGCTGAAGCCGGACGCGGAGCTGGGGCTGGCGGCGGATTTCATCCCTGGCCAGTACATGGAGCTGGCGATCCCCGGCACGGAGATACGCCGCGCTTATTCGCTGGCCAATCTGCCGAACTGGGAGGGGCGGCTAGATTTCATCATCCGGCTGGTGCCGGGCGGGGCATTCTCCTCCTGGCTGAGCGAGCACGCGGCGATTGGGGATGCGCTTAGCGTGCGCGGGCCGCTTGGGCATTTCGTGCTGGACGAGGCAAGCCCCCGCCCGCGCTGCCTGGTGGGTGGCGGCTGCGGCATGGCGCCGATTCTCTCCATGCTGCGGCACATGGCGGATTTCCAGGATTCGACCCCGGTGCATCTGATTTATGGCGCGAATCGCGAGGACGAGCTGCTGTCAGCAGAGATCGAGACGCTGCGCGCGGCCCTGCCGCAGCTGGGGGTGACGCTGAGCGTGTGGCACCCCGGCCCCGGCTGGGGCGGCTTTGCCGGCACGGCGGCGCAGGCGCTGGAGACGTACCTTGCCGGTGCCGCCTACACGCCAGACATATATGTGTGCGGCCCGCCGAAGATGCTGGAGGCGGTTGCGGCGGTGGCGCTTGCGTGCGGAGTGCCGGACACGCAGCTCTTCGCCGAGCGGGTTCAGAGTTGAGGCGCGCCGCTCGCGGAGGTAGGGTGTGCCATGCACCTGACGCGATTTACTGATTACGGTCTCAGAACGCTCATCTATCTGGCCCTGCAGCCGGAGAGGCTGGGGATGATCGCTGAGATTGCCCAGGCCTATCAGATCTCCGAGAGCCACATGACCAAGGTCGTCCACAAGCTCGGCCAGGCGGGGCTGATCGAGACGATCCGTGGGCGCAACGGTGGCATGCGCCTGGCGCGGCCGGCAACGGAAATCGGGCTGGGTGACGTGGTGCGCGCGCTGGAGCCGGAGCTGGCTTTGGTCGAGTGCCAAGCCGGGGAGTATTGCGCCATTGGCGGGCTTTGCCGGCTGCAATCCATCGTGAACGAGGCGCAGGACGCGCTGCTGGGCGTGCTGGACAAGTACAAGCTGGCGGACGTGGCGGGGCCAAGCAGCCGGGCGCTGCGCCAGCGCCTGGGGGTGGGCGCGGAGGCTTAGGCTTCCGGGCTTTCCTTCCGCAGCACGTCGAGCGGCAGCAGCGCGCCGTCGCGCTCGAAATGCCAGAAGGTCCAGCCATTGCAGGACGGCGCGTTCTGTACCGCCGCCCCCACCTGATGGATGGAGCCGCGATGCGGGCCGGAGATGAGCTGGCCCTCCGCCGTGATCTCGGCGCCGAAGCGGCGCTGCTTGTCCATGAGCTGTGTGCCAGGCTTGAGGATGCCGCGCTCGACAAAGCTGCCAAAGGCGATGCGTGGCGCCTCGCGCCCGGTCGGCGGCGCGACCACGGCGCTCTTGGGCGCGCGCTGCTCGGCCTTCAGGCGGCCCCAGGCGGCCTCGACATAGGCGGGGTGCCGCTCGATGCCGATGAAATGCCGGTGCAGGCGCTTGGCCACCGCCGCGGTGGTGCCGGTGCCGAGGAAGGGGTCGACGATGATATCGCCCGGGCTGGTCGAGGCCATGATGACGCGGTGCAGCAGGGCCTCGGGCTTCTGCGTGGGGTGCAGCTTCAGCCCGTGCGTGTTTTTCAGGCGCTCGGACCCGGTGCAGAGCGGCAGCGTCCAGTCCGAGCGCATCTGCAGGTCGTCGTTCAGCGATTTCATCGCCTGATAGTTGAACTTGTAGCGGCTCTGCTGGCTCTTGGCCGCCCAGATCATCGTCTCATGCGCGTTGGTGAACCGCCGGCCGCGGAAATTCGGCATCGGGTTGGTCTTGCGCCAGACCACGTCGTTCAGGATCCAGAACCCCATGTCCTGCATCATCGCGCCGATGCGGAAGATGTTGTGGTACGAGCCGATGACCCAGATTGTCCCATCTTTGAGCAGAATGCGGTGGCATTCGGCGAGCCAGTCCCGGGTGAAGGAGTCGTAGGCGGCGAAATCGGAGAAACGGTCCCAGTCCTCGTCCACCCCGTCCACCACGCTGTCATCCGGGCGGCGCAGTTCGCCCCGCAGCTGCAGGTTATACGGGGGGTCGGCGAAAATGCAGTTCACGGACGCGTCAGGCAGCATGCGCAGCATTGTCCCGGCGTCACCGAGCAATATCTGGTCCAGCGGCAATTCGCGCAGCACTTCCACGGGCAAGGCGGATCCTCAAGATTAACGGAGATATCATGCAAACTGGCTTCTGGCCCGTAACCGCGTCAACAGCGGACGGACAGATTTTGGGTCGGTGGTGTTAAACAGCAAGATTAAACGGCTATGTATTCTTGACAGGCCAGGGGGGGATGGGTAGCAACCCGCCAACGTCTAGGCGGTCAAGCCCGCTGAAAACAGGTGCATGAGCGAAGGTCGGAATAAAGCTGCGTTTGAACAGCGGCTCAAGGCGGCGGAAGACGCTGCTGCGGGCCCCAAGCGCGAGGCGGCTGAGAGCAACGCCAGTTCCGCGCGGCGCGCGATTGAGCTGGCCATGCGTTTGGGCGTGGAGATGGTGGCCGCGATGGTCATCGCCGTGGTGATTGGCTGGGGGCTGGACAAGCTCTTCCATACGTCGCCCTGGCTGATGATCCTTATGGTCCCAGTGGGTATGGTGGCCGGGTTGCGCAATCTTGTTCGCGCGTCCGGTAGAAAAACAGGCGGCTGAACGGGTATAGACATGGCAGGACCGACGATCGACGCGCTGGGACAATTCAGCCTCACCACTGGCCTGGGGGCCATCGGTCGTGCTGTCAATTTCACCAATTCCAACGAGGCGATGCTCGGCGCCGCCGTGGTCGTGGTGGCCGTGTTCGCCCTCGGGCTGAAGAGCCGCGCCCTGGTGCCGGGCCGCGCGCAGTCGCTGGTCGAGATGCTCTACGAATTCGTGCACAGCATGTGCGTGGATACGATCGGCGAGGAAGGGATGCGTTTCTTCCCCCTGGTGTTCACCATCTTCAGTTTTATCCTGCTCGGCAACCTGATCGGGCTGTTCCCCTATTTCTTCGCCTTCACCAGCCATATCGCGGTGACGCTGACGCTTGCGCTGTTCGTGTTCGTGTTCTCCACCGGCGTGGGCTTCTATACGCACGGCTTCAAGTTCCTCAAATTCTTCGTGCCCGAGGGTGTGCCGGTCTGGCTGCTGCCGCTGCTGGTGCCCATCGAGATCATCTCCTACCTCTCCCGCCCCGTCTCCCTCTCGGTTCGTTTGTTTGCCAACATGACCGCCGGGCACGTGATGTGGGAGGTGTTCGCCGGCTTCATGCTGCTGCTCACGGCGAGCTTGGGCGTGTTCGGCGCCTTCGCCTCCGTGGTGCCGCTGAGCCTGAACGTGGCGCTGGCGGCGCTGGAGCTGCTGGTGGCCGGGCTGCAGGCCTACGTGTTCGCCATTCTCACCTGCCTGTATCTGCACGACGCCGTGCATATGCACTAAGACTTCGCTTATAAAGTTTCTCGGAAAGGAAAAGTTACATGGATCCTCAGTCTGCCGCTCTGCTCGCCAAGGACGTTGGCGCGGGTCTCGCCACCATCGGTGTCGCCGGTGCCGGTGTCGGTATCGGTAACCTGTTCGGCGCGTTCGTGTCGTCCGTTGGCCGCAACCCGGCGGCGCGCGACACCATGTTCAAGGATGTGCTGCTGGGCTTCGCGCTGACGGAAGCCGTCGCGCTGTACGCCCTGGTCATCGCGCTGGTCATTCTGTTCACCTAATGCGCCGCTTTAGCACCGCTCTCCTGCTGGCTCTGGCGCCTTCGGCCGCACTGGCCGAGGGCACCATGCCGCAGATGGATTTCGCCAACCCGCTCACCCTGGATCAGGTGGGCTGGATGGCGGTCATCCTCGTGGTGCTGTATCTGCTGCTTTCGCGCTGGGGCCTGCCGGAAATCGGCAAGGTGCTGGAACATCGCGCCGGGGTGATCGCCAGCGATCTCGCCGCCGCACGCACGGCCAAGCTGGCAGCGGACCAGGCGGTGGCGCAACTCAATGCGACCATCACCCAGGCCCGCAACGCCGCGCATGCCGAGGTGGCGAAAGCCGTGGCCGAGGGCAAGGCCGATGCTGCGGCGAAAGCCGCCGCGCTGGCTGGCCAGTTGGAGGCGAAGCTCGCGGAGTCCGAGGCGCGGATCGAAGCCGCCCGGGCCGCGGCCCTGGCCGCCATCAAGCCCGTGGCCGCGGAGGCAGCCAGCTCCATCCTGTTGAAACTGACGGGCAGCCAGCCCGCGGAAGATAAGCTCGCCCAGCGCCTCGACGAAGCGCTGGCCGCACGCAAGGCGGCATAAGCTATGGAATACCAAGCTCTCTCTGGCGCCGCCTTTTATACGCACGGCTCGTTTTGGGTCTTCGTGGCGGTTGCCATATTTGCGCTCCTCGCCGGGCGCAAGATTATGGCGGCCATCACCTCCATGCTCGACGCCCGCGCCAAGAGCGTGAGCGACGCGCTGGCCGAGGCCGCTCAGCTGAAGGCGGAGGCCGAGGTCATCCTCGCCGACGCCAAGGCGCGTCAGGCCCAGGCCGTGGAAGACGCGAAGAAAATCCTGGAGACCGCGCAGCAGGAAGCGGCCAGCCTGGCCGCCGCCATGGCTGTCGAGGCGGAAGCCTCCGCCAAGCGCCGCGAGCAAATGGCGGTTGAGCGGATCGCCGCGGCGGAAGCCGCTGCCGTGAACGAGGTGCGTGCCGCCGCCATCGACATTGCCACCACGGCCTCCGCCGCGCTGCTGCGCGAGAGCTTCGGTGCGCAGGCCGACGGCGCCTTCATCGACCACGCCATTGCCGGCGTGCCGGGCGCGCTGCGGGCTTAAGCGCCACCACTGCACAATACCAAGCCAGGGGCCTCCGGTCCCTGGCTTTTTTGTTGCTGGCGTGTGCAGGCTGAGCCTTTGCGCAGGCAAGTGAATCCGGTAATGATGAAAATTGTGACATCACTGTGGCTGACGCATTGGTGGATCTTTCAACATGGGAGAATGTGATGAAGCAGATTTTCGCGCCGGCCATTGCCGCGCTTTGCGCGCTGGGTGTGGTTGCAGCACCTGTTGCCGCGCATGCCAAAGCCTTCACCGAGATCAAGTTCGGGGTGGATGCGACCTACCCGCCCTTCGAGAGTCTGTCGCCGAGCGGTGAGTTCCAGGGCTTCGACATCGATCTCGGCAAGGCGATCTGCGCCGAGCTGAAGGTGAAATGCGTGTTCGTCAGCCAGAGCTTCGATGGCATCATCCCCGCCTTGCAGGCCCGCAAGTTCGACGCCATCCTGTCCTCGATGACCGTGACGCCGGAGCGCGCCAAGCAGATCAATTTCTCCTCCGAGATGTATAACGAGCCGGCCGCCCTCATCGAGAAGAAGGGCGCCGGGCTGCAGCCGACCGCCGAGAGCCTGAAGGGCAAGACCGTGGGCGTGGAATCTGGCACCATTCAGGAGACCTACGCCAAAACCTACTGGCAGCCGCAGGGCGTGACTGTGGTGTCCTATCCGGGCCAGGACCAGGTCTATGCCGACCTGCTTTCCGGCCGCCTGGACGCCTCGCTGCAGGATTCGGTGGAGGCCGATTATGGCTTCCTGAAGACCCCGAAGGGCGCGGATTATGAGTTCGGCGGCAATGTCACCTACGATCCGAAGGGCGTGCTCGGCTCCTACATCGCCATCGGCGTGCGCAAGGACGAGCCGGAGCTGCTGAAGAAGATCGACGGGGCGATTGCCGAGATCATCAAGAATGGCACGTACAAGAAGATCGAGTCCCAGTACTTCAACTTCGACGTCTACGCCACCACGCCGGCCGCGAAGTAATCTCCGCTCTCTCCGGCTCCGGCGGCTCACGCCGGAGCCATCTCTGCTTCGGGAAAAAGAATGTTCAATCTGGCTGGGTACGGGCAGCAGATTTTTAACGGCACGGTGACAACCATCGAATTGTCTGTGCTGTCGTTGCTCGTGTCCTTTGTCCTCGGGCTGTTCGGCGCTTCGGCCAAGCTGGCGAAAAGCCGGATGCTGCGCGGGATCGGCACGGTTTACACCACCATCATCCGCGGCGTGCCGGACCTCGTGCTAATGCTGCTGATCTTCTACTCGCTGCAGATCTGGATCAATAATTTCACCGACTGGCTCAACAGCTTCAACGACTCCTACAATTTTGGGTGGCAGCTCGACCCTTTCACCAGCGGGGTGATCACGCTGGGCTTCATCTACGGCGCCTATTTTACCGAGACCTTCCGCGGCGCGTTCCTGGCCGTGCCCAAGGGGCAGCTGGAGGCGGCTCGCGCCTTCGGCATGCGGCCGATGCAGGTGTTCCGCCGCATCCTGTTCCCGCAGATGATGCGCTACGCCCTGCCGGGCATCGGCAATAACTGGCAGGTGATCCTGAAGGCCACGGCGCTGGTTTCGCTGATCGGGCTGTCCGATGTGGTGAAGGCGGCTCAGGGGGCGGGTGAGGCGACCTTCCGCACCTTCTTCTTCATCTCTGTTGCGGGGCTCGTGTATCTGGTGCTCACCACCATATCCAATGGCGTGCTGCTGCTGCTGGAGCGCAAATACGCGGTCGGCGTGCGCAAGGCGGCGCTGTGATCAGTATTTTTCAAACCTATTGGCAGGCTCTGCTGTACTCCGATGGCTACCGGGTAACCGGGCTCGCCATGACGCTCTGGCTGCTGGTGATCTCCTGCGGCATCGGCTTCTGCCTGGCGGTGCCGCTGGCCGTGCTGCGCAATGCGCGCAACCCGCTGCTGTGGTTCCCGGTGTGGCTGTACACGTTCCTGTTCCGCGGCACGCCGCTCTATGTGCAGCTGCTGCTGATCTATACCGGCATTTACGGGCTGGATTTCATCCATAACACCGTACCGTTCAACGAGTTTTTCCGGCAGGGCATCAACTGCACCATCCTGTCCTTCGCGCTCAACACCGGCGCCTATACCACCGAGATCTTCGCCGGTTCGATCAAGGAGACCTCGCATGGCGAGGTGGATGCCGGGCTGGCCATGGGCATGTCCCGCTTCACGCTGTACCGGCGCATCATCATCCCCTCGGCGCTGCGGCGCGCCCTGCCGGTCTACAGCAACGAGGTGATCCTGATGCTGCACGCCACCACCCTGGCCTTTACAGCGACCGTGCCGGACATACTGAAGGTGACCAAGGACGCTTATTCGGCCACCTATGACCCGTTCGACTGCTTCGGTCTGGCGGCGTTGATCTATCTTTGCGTGTCGTTCGGGCTGATCTTCCTGTTCCGCAGGGCGGAACGGCATTTCCTGGCCTATCTGCGTCCCTAGAGGCCGTGCCCTGCTGGCCGGGCGGCACTCAAATCCTATGGCGAGGTTTGGTCCTAGAACCGGCGGGCAGGCTGAGCGCCATCGATTTTTTGTGTTTTTACCCGGGCGCGCTAGGATGTCCGCGCTGGGGTAACAACACGCCGCATGGGTAAAAAATTGAGCAGCGCTGAACGGGCCACGGAGCAAGTCGCGGCTGGGGATCTGGCGAGCTTGGCGCTTGCCGCCTTGCGCGAGCATGAGGCGCATCTGCGCTCCATCCTCGACACCGTGCCGGATGCGATGATCGTCATCGACAGCGCGGGCATCATCAGCTCCTTCAGCAACGCGGCGGAGAGGCTCTTCGGCTACAAGGCCGAGGAAGTGATCGGGCGCAATGTCAGCCTGCTCATGCCCTCGCCCTATGCCGAGCAGCACGATTCCTATCTGGAGCGGTATCTCGCGACCGGGGAGAAGCGCATCATCGGTGCCAGCCGCGTGGTCATGGGGCTGCGCAAGGATGGTTCGACCTTCCCCATGGAGCTGTATATCGGCGAGACGGTGACGCGCGGTGGCCGCGCCTTCACCGGCTTCGTGCGCGACCTCACGGAGCGGCAGGAAACCCAGGCGCGGCTGCACGAGCTTCAGGCGGAGCTGGCGCATATGTCCCGCTTCACCGCGATGGGGGAGATGGCCTCCACCCTCGCGCATGAGCTGAACCAGCCGCTTACCGCGGTGGCGACCTATCTGAATGGCTGCCGCCGCCTGCTGGAGCGCGGGCAGGCGGCCGATTTCGGCATGCTGCGCGACGGCATTGAACGCGCCGCAGAGCAGGCGCTGCGGGCCGGGCAGATCATTCGCCGCCTGCGTGAATTCGTCTCGCGTGGCGAGACCGAGCGGCGCAGGGAGAATCTGCCCAAGCTGGTCGAGGAGGCGAGTGCCCTGGCCCTGGTCGGCGCCCGGGAGAGCGGGGTGCGCGTCAGCTTCGCCTTCGACCCTGAGTGCGGCTCCGTCATCGCCGACAAGGTGCAGGTGCAGCAAGTGCTGCTCAACCTGATCCGCAACGCCATGGAGGCGATGCAGGAAACCGAGTTGCGGGACATGCTGGTGAGCACAGCGCCGGCCTCGGAAGGCATGGTGTGCATCTCCGTCGCCGACACCGGCACAGGCATCGCCCCGGAGGTCATGGCGCAGTTGTTCCAGCCTTTCGTCACCACCAAGAGTTACGGCATGGGAGTTGGGCTGTCCGTGTCGCGCACCATCATCGAGGCCCATGGCGGGCGGCTCTGGGTCGAGCCCAATCCGGGCGGCGGGGCGGTCTTCTCCTTCACGTTGTGTGGCGCGGAGCGAGCCGGAGCGGATGATGCTGCCTGATCCGGTGGTGCATCTGATCGACGATGACGAGGCGGTGCGGCAATCCCTGGCCTTTTTGCTGACCAGCGCGGGCTTCGCCGTCCGTACCTATGCCTCAGCTAGGGCCTTTCTCGATGCGCTGGTCGCTGTGCAGCCCGGCTGCGTTGTCACCGATGTTCGCATGCCCGGCCTCTCCGGGCTCGACCTGCAGCGCGAGCTGATCAGCCGCCGTATCGGTCTGCCCGTGATCGTGATGACAGGCCATGGCGATGTGAAGCTGGCGGTCGAGACGATGAAGGCCGGGGCCGTCGATTTCATCGAGAAGCCGTTCCAGGATGAGACGCTGATTTCCGCAATTCGCACGGCGTTCGACCGTTATGCGCGTGATGCCCGCCATAGCGACGAGGCGAATGCGGTGGAAGCCAGGCTGAATACCCTCACCGTGCGCGAGCGCGAGGTGCTGGACGGGCTGCTTGCCGGGCGGCCAAACAAGACGATCGCTTACGACCTCCACATCAGCGCCCGCACGGTGGAAGTGCACCGGGCGAATCTGATGACCAAAATGGGGGCCGCCAACCTGCCAGATCTGGTGCGCATGGTGCTCCTTTCCCGCACCCCCGGCGTGTAGTTTTCCAGTATTTGCGCTGGATCAAATGGCGCCGCCCCGATCTCTGTTATCGGGCATAAATTAATTCCTTTGAATGAAGATAAGTGGTGCCGGTGTTAGAGGCGGGGGTTTGGGAAAAGGCCGAGGCGCGGCCGCTGGTCATGGTCGTCAATGACGATGCGGCCATGCGGGATGCGTTGCAATTTGTCCTGCGGCTGGAAGGGCTGGATGTGCTTGTGCATGCCGATGGCGCCGCATTGCTCGCCAGCCGAGACCTGCCGCGCACGAAATGCCTGATCGTGAAGGACCGGCTGCCGGGCATGGATGCGTTCGAGGTGCTGCAGCGCCTGCGGGAGCGGGAATTGTCGCTGCCGGTTATCCTCCTCACCAGTGCTGCCACCCCTGCGCTGTGGGGCAGGGCGCAGGCGGCGGGAGTCTGGATGGTGCTGGAAAAGCCGATCCTCGATAATCGGTTGGTAGAGGCGGTGACCAGCGTGCTGGCGGGGCAGCGCGCCGTCAAGCCTACGTAGAATCCCCTAGGGACAAACCGTATATCGCGGCTGGACCACACCCGGCTACACCTCCCGGCGTCGAATCAGGATGAGGAACCCCAGGATGTCAGCCAGCATTGCCCGGCGCGGAGATGACAGCTTCGCCGTCCCGCGGGCCGCCAAGGCGGCATGGGTTTCCAGGCCGGAATTTGGCCTGGTCGAGCGACCGAGCGATGCACCGTTCAACCCAGCGGCGCTGCATTTTACCCAGGATGCCGAAATCTACGCCGAAGGTGATGAGGCGGCTTATGTGTACAAGGTCGTCAGCGGCATGGTGCGGACCTGCAAGTTCCAGAATGACGGGCGCCGGCATATCGACGCCTTCCACAAGCAGGGCGATATGCTCGGCTTTGAACTCGGCGCCGAGCACGCGCTTTCCGCCGAGGCGGTGATCGATTGCGTGGTGGTGCCGTATCGCCGCCGCACGCTGGAGGCCAGGGCCGTGCACGATGAGACGATGGCGCTGTATCTCTACACCTGTGCCATGCAGTCCCTTGAACAGACCCGGCAGCACGCCCAACTGCTCGGCCGGGCCAGCGCGCTGCAGAAATTGGCGGTGTTCCTGCTGGGGCTCGCCGCGGCGCGGAGTGATGCGGTGGAACTGGCGATGACGCGCCAGGATATCGCTGACTACCTGGGGCTGACCATTGAGACTGTGTCGCGCACCTTGTCGCATTTGGAGCGCGACGGTGCGATTAGGCTGGCGGCGGCGCGGCGGATCGAACTCGTGGACCGCGCGGCGCTGCGGACCTTGTGCGGCTGAGCAGGCCGCTTGCCCCCCTGTGGACGGGGGAAATGATATAATATATCATCGCTCCCGGTGTAAGCAGGAGAGCGGGAATCATGCGTTTGGGCGTGTTGGCGTGCGGGGTGGCGCTGGTGTTGGTCGCCCGAGTGGCACAGGCGCAGCCGGCGCTGCATGCTGTCGGCATAGAGAACGAGTACGCGGATGTGATGGCGCAGATCGGCGGCCCCTATGTGCAGGTCACCGCCATCGAGACCGACCCGAATACCGATCCGCATGAATTCGAGATCAGCCCGAAAGTGGCTGGCCAACTCGCCGGTGCGGATGTGGTGGTGGAAAACGGGCTTGGCTACGATGCCTGGGCGGCGCGGCTGCTGAGCGGCGGGCATGCCGAGGTGATCAGCGCCCAGCACGTGTTGAACCTGCCGGATAACACGCCCAATCCGCATCTCTGGTACGACCCGGCCACCATGCCCGCGGTGGCGAAGGCCGTGGCCGCCGCCTTTGCGGCGAAGGACCCGGCCCATGCCGCCTATTATCAGGCGCAGGTGCAGGTTTTCGACGCCTCGCTGAAACCCTGGCTCGACGAGCTGGCGCTGATCAAGGCCCACTACGCCGGGACAGAGGTGGCGGTGAGCGAACCGGTGGCGGATTATTTGCTTCTGGCGGCGGGGCTGAAAATTGCCACGCCGTTCACCCTTGAGGCGGCGGCGATGAATGGCACGGACCCTGCGCCGCAGGATGTTTCCACCCAGCAGGATCTGATCGTGTCCCGCAAAATCGTGGTCTATGTCTTCAATGAGCAGGTGCAGGACACGCTTTCCGACTCCTTCCGCGCCCTGGCCCAGCAGAGCAATTTGCGCGTGCTCGGCGTGTACGAGACCATGCCGAAGGGCGCGAAGAGTTATCAGGACTGGATGATGGGCGAGACGAAGACCCTGGCCCAGGATCTGGCGGCACGCGGGCAGTGATGCCGGCGCTCAGCGTTGTCGGGGTTAGCGTCGTGCTCGGCGGGCGGGAGGTGCTGCGCGATGTCAGCTTTTCCCTGGAGCCGGGGGCGTTTTGCGGGCTGATCGGCGCCAATGGCTCGGGCAAGACGACCCTGCTGCGCACCATCCTCGGCTTTACCGCGCCAAGTGCGGGGCGCGTGGAATTGGCCGGACCGGCCGGCTACGTGCCGCAAAAACTCCAGCTCGACCCGGACATGCCGGTGCGGGCGCGGGATTTCATCGAGCTGGGGCTGAACGGGCACCGCTTCGGCTTCCCGTTTCCCTCCCGCGCGCGCCGGGCGCTTGTGGCGGAGATGCTGGCCGCCGTGGA
>DATIWS010000158.1:0-2502 GCA_035519275.1 Acidocella sp.
GACGCGCTTGGCTTCAAGGGCAGAGACCTGCTCCTCGTAGCTCTTGAGCCGGTCACCGACGGGCGCGAGCAGCGCCTTGATGCGCTCGGCGTTCTTCTCCTCGGAAACGGCGAAACGTTCCTGCGCGCGCTGCAGGAACGCGGCCTGCGCGCCTTCGAGCACCTTGGCGCCTGCCGCCTCGAATTCCTTGCGCAGCACATCTTGGGCTTCGAGCAGCAGCCGCTTCTGCTCGTCGAAGTGGGCCGCATTGGCCTTCAGCGTGGCAAGCTCGGTGCCGATCCTGTCGCGTTCGGCGCGCACCTCAGCAAGCTCGCCCGTCAGCGCATCGACATGATTCGCGCGTTCGCTGGCGCCGGCAAGCTCGGCAATCGCGCGACGGAACTTCTCGTCGAGCTCGCGCGCCTCGCCGTCACGGGCAAGAAAACGCTGGCGCCATTCGGCCACCGGGCGACCGCCGAGTAACCAGCCGAGACCCAACCCGAAAATGAGAGCGACTACGGCCAACAGTGCGGCTTCCACGGCATCTTCCCATTTGGAACGAAATGGGAACCTAACGCCTTACGGCACCTAACACAACACAACCGTCGCCCCTGCGCAGGCAGGGGCCTAGACCCAATACCGTTCATTTAGATCTTGATTGACTCATTGTGGTCACAATTTGGGATTCTTCTGCGCCCGGTCTGAGGGGGAGCGGAAGAAGATGGCGCGTACGGTCGCAACCCTGCCTTCGGGCAGCCGCATCACGGATTTCATCAGTTTTGGGATATTGGCGCGGGCGTTTCCGGTAACCAAGGTTCACGAAGCGCTGGCGGCGACCGGGAAGGCGAGCCAGCGGCAGCGTGATCTTCCGGCCCATGTGGTGGTGTATTATGTCCTGGCCTTGAGCCTGTACATGCAGTCGTCCTCGCGCGAGGTGTTGCGTTGTTTGCTGGAGGGCCTGCAGTGGCTGCGGCTTGGCGCGCCGATCAGCATTGCGGGCAAGTCGGGCATATCTCAGGCGCGCACGCGGTTAGGCTCGTCCGTCATGCAGCACCTGCATGATGAACTGGTTGGGCCGGTAGCGGTGACGGGTAGCAAGGGGGCCTGGTACCGGCACTGGCGTCTCGTCAGCCTGGATGGCAGCACGCTGGATGTCGCCGACGAACCGGATAACGCCGCCGCCTTTGGCCGGCCTGGCGCGGGCCATGGAGAAACGGCCTTTCCCCAGATCCGCTTCGTGTCACTGGTCGAGAACGGCACGCACGTTTTGTTCGGTAGCCAGATGTCTGGCTGCGCGACCAGCGAGATCGCCTTGAGCAAAGCCGTCCTCACGGCCTTGCAACCGGGCATGCTGTGCCTGGCGGACCGCAATTTCTTTGGCTACGAGATGTGGACGATGGCCCAGGCTACGGGGGCCGACCTGGTGTGGCGGGTCAAGAAGAACGCGCGCTTGAGCGCCGACGAACCCTGTGCGGATGGATCGTACATCAGCCATATCTATCCGTCCGAGAAGGACCGCCGCCATAAATCCAAGGGCATCGCGGTCCGCGTCGTCAACTACAGCCTCGACGGCGTCGATGGCGCGGAAGACATCTATCGGCTGGTGACCACGATCCTCGATGCCCAAGCCGCTCCCGCAGAAGAACTGGCGGCACTCTACCACGAGCGATGGGAAATCGAGACCGCGCTTGGTGAACTCAAAACCCATCTGCGCGGCTCTCGCATCGTCCTACGCAGCCGAACATCCGATCTCGTCCGCCAGGAATTCTACGGCTTGTTGATGCTGCACTACGCTGTGCGCGGCGTCATGCACGAGGCTGCCATCAAAGCGGATATCGACCCCGACCGATTATCCTTCCTCCATGCGGTCCGCGTGATCCGGCGCAAATGTCTCGCCGCCGGCGCTATTCCCCCCTCAGGACAGGCAGGCGTGGCATGAGGCCATCTTGACCGAAATCCTCGACGAACGCCTCCCGCCCAGACGGCATCGCCGCAACAAACGTGGCGTCAAACGAAAGATGAGCAACTTCCCGGTCCGCCGAAAAGCCGATCGACGCCTGGCGCCTCTCGATATCCTAAAAACCATCAGAATCATTAAATGAACGGCATTGGGGCTAGACTGGGATTTCCTGGTTGAGCCGCAGCACCTCGCCCGCGAGGTAGAGCGAGCCGGCGATCAGGACGTCGCCCTCCGGCGGAAGCGCGCCTAGCGCCTCGGCGACATTGACGAAGCTTTGTACGGGTAGTGTGGTGAAGGGTGCGAAGTCTTTCGGGGCATGCGCGTCATGCCCCGGGGCGGGAACCACGGACAGACCGAGAAGCTGGCTTGCCAGCGGCGTCACGATCGCCGAAGGATCCTTGTTGGCCAGCATGCCGATCACGAGATGGAGCGGCTTTCCGCGGAAATACCGTGCGATCGCCGCGCCGGCATCGGGATTGTGGCCGCCGTCGAGCCAGATGCTGCGCCCCGGGGCCAACGCGGTCAGCGGCCCGTCGCCGAGGAGTTGCAGCCGCGCCGGCCAG
>DATIWS010000159.1:0-7196 GCA_035519275.1 Acidocella sp.
CGCTCGGCGTGTACAGGCGTGGGATCAGCGCCAGTGCCGTGGATTTGCCTGCCCCGGAGGTGCCCACCAGCGCCAGCGTCTTGCCGGGTGCCGCGGTAAAGGAGAGGCTCTTCAGTCCGGGACGGCCATCGGGGTAGCTGAATGCGACGTTCTCGAACGCTACTTCCCCCGGCCCGGCGGGAAGCGGCTTGGCGCCCGGCGCGTCGGCGATGGCGGGCGGCTCGTCGATGACCGCGAACACGCGCACGAGCCCGGCGAGGCCCTCCTGCACTGCGGAATTCATCGTGCCCAGCGCGCGCAGCGGCCTTGCCGCGATCAGCAGCGCCGAGATGAAGCCCATGAAATTGCCGACGCCGCCCCCGCCGACGGCGTTGCGCCAGCCCTCGAAGCCGATGACCAGGGCCACGGCCACGCCGGCCAGCACTTCCAGCATCGGGTCGAGGCGCGAGCGCACGCGGGTCATGCGGATCAGCGCGGCATAGAGGCCGCCGAAGGTCTTCTCGGCCCGCTCCATCTCGTGCGCCTCCAGCCCGTAGGCGCGCACGGTGCGGGCCTGGGCGAAGCTCTCGTTCAGCATCGCCGCCGCCACACCCATAGTCTCCTGCATGCCGCCCGAGGCCCGGCGCAGGCGCTTGCCGATCCTCTGCACCGGTATGCCTGCCAGCGGGTACAGCACGGCGGCAATCAGGCTCAGCTTCCAGTCAATGGCGATCATGGTGCCGACCAGCCCCACCACCGTCGCGGCGTCGGCCACGGCGTTCACGGCGCGGGCCATCGCCTCGCGGATTACCGTGGCATCGGTTGTGAAGCGCGCCGCCAGCTGGGCCGGGGCCTCGCGCTCCACGCGCGCCAATGCGGCATTGGTCAGGTGCCCGAACATTGCCATCTGCAACCGGCGGATGATGAGCAGCACCATGTCCTGCGTCAGCACCGCCTGGAAATACATGGAGACGCCCTTCACGCTGGTCACCGCCAGCACCAGCAGCGGCACTTGGTAGAGGATGCGCGCATCCTTGTGCTCGAACATGGTGAAGGCCCAGTCGATCAGCGCCGGGTACAGCGCCGTGGCGCCGGACATCAGCAGCGTCGTCACCACGATCAGGGCGATGCGGCCTTTGTAATGCTTTAGGTGTTCGTGCCACAGGCGGAGGATCAGGGCGGCGGTGGAGGCGTGCTCGGTCATGGGGCCGTGGTTAAGCACAGTTTTGGGTTGCGGCGAAATGCGCTAAGCCGTTGGCCATGGACACTATCTACAGGGGCGACCTCACCACCAAACGCGGCCGCCGCAACGCCTGGATCGACGCGTTGTTCATCGACCATGCCGTCTTCCGGCTGGTCTGGACGAATTTCGCCGCCGTCGAGCCGGGCGTGCTCTACCGGTCCAACCACCCCACGCCGGGCAACCTCGCCGCCTTCACCCGCAAGTTCGGGCTGAAATCGCTCATAAACCTGCGCGGCCAGGCGAAAAACGGCTCGGACGCGCTCTCGCGCGACACGGCGCAGCGCCTGGGGCTGGATTTCTACGACATGGCGTTTGAATCGCGCGGCGTTCCGCACCGGGACCGCATCCTGCGCTATGCCGACATCATCGCCCATATGCGCGGCCCGGCGCTCATCCACTGCAAATCCGGGGCGGACCGCGCTGGGCTGGCGGCCGGGCTGTTCGTACTCATCCGGGGCGGTACGGTGGAGGAGGCGCTGAAGCAGCTCTCGCTGCGCTTCGGCCATATCAAGCAGGCCAAGACCGGCATTCTCGACGAGTTCTTCCGCCTCTACCAACGCACTGGCGAGGGCAAGAAGCCGTTCCTCGACTGGGTGCGCGAGGATTACGACGAGACCGCGCTGCGCGCCGCCTTCAAGGCCGGCATGGTGGCGGAGTTTATTAATGCGAAGGTTCTGGGGCGCGAATGAAACAGGCTCTGGCCCGCGCCGAAGTCTTCTGCGCGGCCTTCGGGCTGCGTTTGCCCATATTGCTCGCCCCCATGGCCGGGGCCTGCCCGCCAGCACTTTCCGCCGCCGTGGCCAATGCGGGCGGGCTGGGGGCGTGCGGCGCGTTGCCGATGCAGCCCCAGGCCATTGCCGACTGGACGACGAAATTCCGCGCCGCCAGCAATGGCGGGTTTCAAATGAACCTCTGGGTGCCGGACCCGCCGCCCCGGCGAGATGAAGCCGCCGAGGCCGCGGTACGCGAATTTCTCGGGCAATGGGGCCCAGCGGTGCCGCCCGACGCGGGCAATGCCACCCCGCCGGATTTCACAGCGCAATGCGAGGCGATCCTGGCTGCCCAACCCACCGCCGTCTCATCAATAATGGGGCTGTACCCGCCTGATTTCGTGGCCCGGCTCAAAGCGGCGGGGATCAAGTGGTTCGCCACGGTCACCACCGTTGCAGAGGCCCGCGCGGCGGCAGCAGCCGGGGCCGATGCGCTCATCGCCCAGGGGGCGGAGGCGGGCGGGCATCGCGGCGCTTTCGCGGCCAATGAGGCCGAGCGCGCCGCCGTTGGCCTGTTCGCCCTGTTGCCGGCTGTGTGCGACGCGGTGGATATCCCCGTCATCGCGGCGGGTGGCATCGCTGATACCCGGACAATCGCGGCGGCGCTGCTGCTGGGCGCTTCGGCGGTGCAGATCGGTACTGGTTTCCTGCGTGCGCCCGAGGCAGGGATCGCTCCGGCCTGGGCCGATGCCTTGGCCACGGCCCAGCCCGAGGACACGATGCTTACCCGCGCCTTTTCCGGGCGGACGGGCCGGGGGCTCGCCACCGAATATGTCCGTGCCGCCGCGGCACCAGAAGCGCCGCCACCCGCGCCCTACCCGGTGCAGCGCGGCCTGACGCAGGCGATGCGTGGCGAGGCGACCAGAAAAAACGATATTTCCCGCATGCAGGCCTTGGCCGGCCAGTCCGCGCGCCTGGCCCCCACGCGCCCCGCCGCCGAGGTGGCGGCAGGCTGGTGGGATGAGGTGCGGGCACTCCTGACCTGATTAAGAGTTGGGCTTAGCCGCCTTTTTCAGCACAGCGTTGGTCACCACCTCCCGAATCCCGCTCGCGGCTTCGCTGGCGCGTCATCGCCCCAATATAGTCGATGATGCATTTGATCTATTCCACATATTAACATGACTTTTTAACACCGACACGTTTACGCTTGCCAACCCAATCACAGGAGTTCGGCCTGATGATGCGTTACAGTCTGTGGCTAATCGTCGCCGGAGCTTTTCTGGCATTAACATCCCTGCAAGCGGGTGCTGCAACATGTGCGAACGGCGTCTATAATGCCGGATGCGTCGGGCCCAATGGGGCGGTCGGCGTTCATAAGTCCGCGCCGCCAGTTTACAGGCCGCCAACATACGCTCACCCGCCGCCAACAGTCACCTGCGTGAACGGCGTTAATCGTGCGGGATGTGCTGGGCCAAATGGCGCGGCGGTCGCTCACAAGCCCTATTGAGACCGGAACTGATTGTGTTCTATCCGCTTCCCCGCCGGGCGCGCTCAGCCCCTAACCCTGCGGCGCCGTGGCGGGCTTAGCCGCCTTTTTCAGCACCGCGTTCCTCACCACCTGCTGAATCCCGTTCGCGGCCTCG
This sequence comes from Acidocella sp., assembly GCA_035519275.1. Classification (GTDB taxonomy): domain Bacteria; phylum Pseudomonadota; class Alphaproteobacteria; order Acetobacterales; family Acetobacteraceae; genus Acidocella. The sequence goes on from DATIWS010000159.1 coordinate 3,576, forward strand.
CTGGCGGCGGCGGCGGCGACATCGCCCCAGTGTGGCGTGATGTCAGCCGGGTTGAGGTCATGGAGCTGCGTCACCTGTCCGGCGACGCGGCCATTGCCGTCGCGCACTACCCAATCCAACTCCACCAGCACCTGCCCGCCCGCATCGGGCTTGCTTTTCACCGTGCAGGTCACGGTGAAATCCGCATTCTTCGCGTCATCGGCCAGCACGCCATCCGGTCCGGGCAGGCTGCGCTTCAGGTTCAGCGGCAGCGAGGTGTCGCCATCGCCCGGCGCGCCGTTCACCGTGCCGACGAAAATCCGGGGCGGCCGGTTCTCCAGCGAGTCCGGGTTGCTCTGCTGGATCTGCGCGTTGACCGCCGCCAGCATCTTGGAGAGGGGCGCGGCATCCGCCGCCGCCGCCGTGCTCAGTGCCGAGGCATCTCCGCTCTTCCAGGTCTGGGCCGGCACGGGCGCGCCGTCCTGGTGACCGTATTCCTTGCCGTCAGGGCCGGTGATGGCATAGCTGGGCGTCACCGTATCGCCGTTCTGCTTGGCGCTGATGGCAAGACGCCAGCTCCGCTTGCCTCCCGCGCCAGCCACCGTGGGCACGTCGTAATTCACCAGCGCGGTAGCCAGATCTCCCGCGTAAACCGCGGCGGATTTGTCATCGAGCAGCGCAGCCTTCGGCGCCGGCACCATCAGCACCGGGGCAGGGGGGATGGCAAGCTTCGTCGCCACCGGGCCGGGGTTGCCGTAGAACGGCTCGGGCAGCGTGCCGCAGGCGGCGAGCACCAGCGGCAGGAGCAGGGCGGCGCGCTTCATGCGCGGATGACCGAGATCTGGTGCCCTGTCGCCGCCTCGCCGCGCAGCGTCTTGCGCCGGTAGGAGAAGAATTGCTGTTCCTGGGCGCAGGTATCCAGGCCCAGAGACTCTACCGCCACGCCGGCGGCGTGCAGACGCGCGGCGCAGTAACCCGGCAGGTCGAACCACCAATGCCCGGGGCGCCCGGCGGTGAAGAAGCGCGCATCCGCCGCATGGCGTGCCAGCACGGCATCGCGCATGTCCGCGCCCACCTCGTAGCTCGCCTGGCCGATGCAGGGGCCGATCACGGCATGGATATCCCGCGCGCCGAGGTCGCGCATCGCCGTCGCCGTGGCCTCCAGCACCCCGGCCAGCGCGCCGCGCCAGCCGGCATGCGCCGCTCCCACCACGCCATCGCCGCAGAACAGCACCGGGGCGCAATCGGCGGTGATGATGCCCAGGGCCAAACCGGGCACGTCGGTCACCATGGCATCGGCGGCAGGGCCGGCACCTTCCGCCCAGGGCTCATGCACCGTCACCACGCCGTCGCCATGCACCTGCTTCAGCCCCAGCAGATGCTCGCGCGCAACGCCCATCGCCGCAGCCACGCGCGTGCGGTTCTCGCGCACATGCGCCGGGTCGTCGGAGGAGAAGCTGCAATTCAGGCTGGCGTACAACCCGCCGGACACGCCGCCGTTGCGCGTGAAGAAGCCGTGTTTCGCCCGCAGGGCGCCGGTGAAGAATTCCGTCATGCGAATCCCGGTAGAACGGGCAGGGCTTCAGGGCAAACGGCCAGCACCTTGAACAGGCTGCCCATGGCCTCGGGCGCGGTCAGGCGATGCACGGCGAGCTTCAGGTCCGCCGCCTTGTTCGGGTGCCTTTGCGCAAGCACGTCGCTGCGCTGATACAGCCCGAGCGCGGTGAGGAAGGCGTTTTGCTTCACCGGCCCCTGCGCGTGCACCACGGCTTTTATCGCCCCAAAATCGACATGCGCGGTCAGGTCCGCCTCGCCCGGATGCGCCAGCGGATCGGCATATTCACCGTTGCGGATGGCCTGTACGCTCTCGCCCGGCGCGGAGCGCATCGGCCCGTAATCGATGAACAGCCCAACCGCGCCGCGCGCCGCGAGCTTTTTGCAAAATTCCAGCGCAGCCTCGTTCACCTCCCGCACGCTGGCTACGGGATCGTCGGGCAGGGGATAGTCCGTGGGCAGCTCCACATATTCTCCATCCTGCACGTAGCGTTCCATCCATCCGGCCTCGCGGCGGATGAATTGCCGCACGGGCAGCGCGTCGAGGAATTCGTTGGCCAGCAGAATCATCGGCCCCGGGGGAATCGTGTCCAGCGAGTCGTGCCACACAGCGCCCGGCACGCGCCTCGCCTGCTCGACCCGCAGCGCCGGTGAAGTTTCGATGAAATGCACGCTCGGGGCGTTCCACACCCGCAGCGCGTCCGCCATCAGCACGCCGCGCCCGGGACCTGCTTCCACCAGCAGCACGTCTTCCGGCGCGCCCAGCATTTGCCACACGATCTTCGCCCAGGCGCCGAGCAGCTCGCCGAAAACCTGTGTCAGTTCCGGCGCGGTGACGAAATCGCGGGTGAAGGCGCCGCGCGCGTAATACGCCGCGTTCGCCCGGGCCATGAAATGGTCGAAGCGCTCAGGCTTCACGCTTGCGCAACGCATAGGCCATCATCCCCGCGCCGATGAGGATCATCGGCACCGAGAGCACCTGCCCCATTGTGGTGCCGAAGGGAAGGAAGCCGAGAAACGCATCCGGCTCGCGGAAGCATTCGCTGATGATGCGCGCGGTGGCGTAGCAGATGAGGAACAGCCCGGTCAGCGCCCCGGCATGCACGCGCAGTTTTTCGCACCGCACGGCCAGGATCATGATGAGAAACAGCGCCGCGCCTTCAAGCGACGCCTCGATCAGCTCGGACGGATAACGCGGCGCCAGCGTGCCCGATTGCGGGAACACCACCAGCACCGGGAACCAGTGGCCCTCGGCCACCCGGCCCCACAGTTCGCCATTGATGAAATTGGCGCAGCGGCCGAGGAACAGCCCGATCGGCACGCAGACGGCAATGCGGTCGGCAAAGCGCAGCATGTTGAGGCCGTTCTTCAGGCTGAACCAGGCGATGGCGATGGACACGCCGATGAACCCGCCATGCGAGCTCATGCCCCCGCGCCATACGGCGATGATGTCGAGAGGGTGGGTGAGGAGCTGGCTCAACGTCTCCTCGTGCAGCTGGTAGAACAGCACATAGCCAAGCCGCCCGCCCAGGATCACGCCCAACACCGCCCAGGTGAGGAAGTCGTCCACCTGTGCCGTGGTCGCCGCCACCGGCGCCAGCGCCACCAGCTTACGCGCCAGCCACCAGCCAAGCAGCAACCCAGTGATATAGGCCAGCGCGTAATAATGCACGGCGAAGGGCCCGATGCTGACCAGCACGGACGAGAAATTGGGCCAGGTGAAGATCATCAGCGATACTGGTCCGGCTGGAGCAAATGGTTCTGGATATAGGCGGCAACACCCTGTTCCAGCGTATGGAACTCGTGGTTGAAGCCGATCGCGCGCAGCCGGTCCATCTTGGCGGCGGTGAAGGACTGGTACTGCCCGCGCAGGTTTGCCGGCATGTCGATGAACTCGATCCGCTCCTCCACCCCGTTCGACGCGCACACCGCGCGGGCGAGGTCGGCATAGGAGCGGGCGATGCCGGTGCCGAGATTGAAGATGCCCGAGACCTGCGGCGCGTTGATGAGGAATTGGAGCCCCGCGACCACGTCGTCGATATATATAAAGTCGCGCTTCTGCTCGCCATCGGCGATGTCCGGCCGGTC
>DATIWS010000160.1:0-4928 GCA_035519275.1 Acidocella sp.
GCCGGGGCCATCGCGGCGATGTCGTCCAGCATGGCGCGGGCGCGGGCCGTGGCGGCAGCATGCCCTTCGGCATCGCGCGGCCCCTGCGGCACAAAGGCCACGAAGCAGGTGGCGGCGACGCGGCCCCGGCGCATCTTCGGCAGGTCCACGCAACGCGGGCCGTCCTCAAACACCGATGGGCCGGGCGGCCAGGGGATGTCTACATGCGTGTCGATGGCCAGGATGCCATCATGCGGATCGCTCATCATTACCTACAAGGTTGAGCGCGCGGCACCCGGCGTCAAGCGCCTTGCGCATCACACTTGGCAATTGCGCCGTGGCGGCGGGGGCAAAGAGCGCGCCTTGCGGCAAACGGGCGCGCCGCACGGCCTGCACGCTCAGCGTCAGGGTGAAATGGGTGAACACATGCTCCACCGCCCCGGCATCCCGCCAGGCGGCCTTCACCGGGGGCGACTCGGGCAAGGCCAGCATGCCGCCGAGCAGACCTGTCGGCGGGCGGCGCAGCAGCAGCACGTTGTTATCGGCGTCGAGCAGCACATAGGCCGTGCCGGTGCGGCGCGGGCGCTCGGGCTTCTTCGCCCTTGCGGGCAGGCTGGCGGCGATGCCCTGCTCATGCGCGCGGCAATGCGCCCGCCAGGGGCAGCGCGGGCAATCCGGGCTTTTGGGCGTGCAGATGGTGGCGCCAAGGTCGAACAGCGCCTGGGCGAAATCCCCCGGCGCGGCCTGGGCGGCCTTGTCGGCGATGAAAGCCTGCGCCGCCGCGACGATCTCCGGCTTGCCCCCGGGCAAAGGCGTGGCGATGGCGAAAATCCGCGACGCGACGCGCTCCACATTGCCATCCACCGGCAGCACGGGCAGGCCGAACGCGATGGCCCCGACGGCATTGGCCGTGTAGGGGCCGATTCCGGGCAGAGACCGCAGCCCTTCTATGCTTCGCGGAAAGCCTCCCAGCGCCGCGACGCCTTGCGCGCATTTATGCAGGTTGCGCGCTCGCGCGTAGTAGCCGAGCCCGGCCCAGTGCCCGCACACCTCCTCCACGCTGGCCGCCGCCAGATCTTCCACGCGCGGATACACAACCAGAAATTTGTCGTAATAGGGGCGCACGGTGGCCACCACCGTCTGTTGCAGCATGATCTCGGAGAGCCAGACATGGTACGGGTCGGCGGCGTGGCCTGGTGCCGCACGCCAGGGCAGATGGCGGCGGTGTTGCGCGTACCAGGAGAGGAGTTGCCGTGCCGGGGGAGAGGAAGAAGCGGGTCGCACAGACACCAGTTGTGCCGGTGGCGGAGCCGTCGCGCAACTTCTCGCCGCGCGGTATTGCAGCACTCATCGCGCCCATCACCCGCCCCATCTTCCGCCGCCGCGCCCCCGCCGCCGCGCAACTGCTGGCGGACTGGCCGCAGCTCGCGGGGCCGGAGCTGGCCAGCCGCGCCTTGCCGGTTAAATTCGCGGGCGGCACGCTCACTTTGGGCTGCACCGGCCCCACGGCGATGGAGCTGCAAATGCTCGAGTCGCAGATCATCGCCCGGCTGAACCTGGCGCTGGGGCACACCACCGTCGAGCGTCTGCGCTTCGTGCAGCAATCGCCGCGCCTGCCAGCCCCCCCCCACGCCCCACCGCGCGCCCCCCCGGAACCTGCCTGTGCCGCCCGATCTGCCGGACGGCCCGTTGGGCGAAGCCCTGGCCCGGCTTTACCGGGGCCTAAAAAGCCGTGGATAACTCGGAATCCCCGTTAGACTCCGCCTGCAAAACCTGACTACACTATATATAGGAGAAAACATGCAGATTACGCGCCGTTCAGCACTAGCTCTAGTGGGCACATCGGTTCTGGCCACGCCGGCCCTGGCGTCTTCAGCCAGCAAGCTGGCCGCTCCTGCCTCCTCGCCCTACTCGCAACGCTCCATCGGCTCGCCCAAGGCGCCGGTCACGGCACATGAGTATTTCTCCTTCACCTGCACCCACTGCGCGCATTTCGCCACGGTGACGATGCAGCAGGTGAAGCCGAACCTCGTGGACACCGGCAAACTGCAGATTATCTATCACGACTTCCCGCTCGACCAGGTGGCGCTGAAAGCGGCGCAGGTGGCGCGCTACCTGCCCGAGAAGGAATACTATGCGTTCCTCGAGGCGCTGCTCTCCAGCCAGGATGACTGGGCCTTCCAGCCGAACGAGGATTACCACGCCTCGATCTTCAAATACGCGGCGCTGGCGGGGCTAGACCAAGCCACCTACGAGACCGCCTGGAACGACGACAAACTGGCCAAGTTCATCCTGAACGGGCAGCAGATGGCGGAAAAGATGTACAACATCAGCGCCACCCCCACCTTCATCATCAACGGCAAGGCCTATCCCGGCGCCATGGAATACGACGACTTCGCCGCCGCCGTGGCCAAAGCTGCCAAGGGGTAACCCGCCATGCCCGCCCGTTTCGCCCGTCTGCGCATCGCTGGTTTCAAAAGCTTCGCCGATCCCACGACGGTGGAGATCCTGCCCGGCCTTACCGGTGTGGTCGGGCCGAACGGGTGCGGCAAGTCCAACGTCATTGAGGCGCTGCGCTGGGCCATGGGCGAGGCCAATGCCCGCAACATGCGCGGCACCGAGATGGAGGACGTGATCTTCGCCGGTACCACCGGGCGGTCCTCGCGCAATCTGGCCGAGGTCACCCTGACGCTGGAGGAGACGGCCGGGCTGGCGCCGCCGCCCTTCCACGAGGCGGCGGACCTGGAAATCTCGCGCAAGATCGAGCGCGGTTCGGGCAGCTCCTACCGGGTGAACGGCAAGGAGGCCCGGGCGCGCGACGTGCAGACCCTGTTCGCCGACCTCGCCTCCGGCGCGCGCGCTTCGGCCATGATCTCCCAAGGGCGCGTCGGCGCGCTGGTGAGTGCCCGCCCTGATGAGCGCCGGGCGCTGCTGGAAGAGGCCGCCGGCATCACCGGGCTGCATGCCCGCCGGCACGAGGCGGAGCTGAAGCTGAAAGGCGCCGAGCAGAACCTGCTGCGCGCCGATGACCTCAAGGGGCAGATCGAGGCCCGGCTGGCCGAGCTGAAGAAGCAGGCGCGCCAGGCCACGCGCTACAAGAACCTCTCCGGCAATATCCGTCAGGCGGAGACCGAGCTGCTCGCCATCCAGAGCGCGCTGGCCGTGCAGGCACGGGAGAAAGCCGAGGCCGCCTTCGCCGCAGCCGAGGCGCTCGTGGCCGAAGCCACCGCCGAGTCGCAGGCTGCCGAAACCCGCGCCGCCGAAGCCGAAGCCGCCCTGCCCCCGCTGCGCGATGCCGAAGCCCAGGTGCGCACGGCGCTGGAGCGCGCGCGCATCGCCGCCGAGCAGATGGAGGAGGCCGAGACCCGCGCCCGCGCGGCACTTGCCGAAGCCAAGACCCGGCTGGACGCGCTGACCCGCGACCACGCCCATGCCGCCAGGCTGGTGGCGGATGCCCAGGCCGCGCGGTCCCGGCTGGAGGAAGAACAGCGCCGTCTGGCGGCGGAGACTGTTTCCGCCCCGGCCGAGCTGGAGGAAGCCGGGCGCGCCGAGAATACCGCGTTGGAAGCCCTGCGCGCCGCCGAGGCCGAAGCCAACCGCGCCACCGAGGACGCCGCGCGCATCGCCGCCGAGGCCGAAGCCGCACGCCGCGCCCTGACCGAAGCCGAGGGCCGGGCCCGCCGCCTCGCCCAACGCGCCGCCGAGGCCGACGCCGAGTACCAGAAGATCGCCGCCACGCTGATCCCGGCGGAGCGGGTCGAAGCCGCCGAGGCCGAGCGTGTTGCCGCCGAGGCAGCACTTGTCGCCGCCCGCGAGGCCGTGACGGCAGCGGAAGCCGCCCGCGCCCAGGCCGAGGAGGAAGCCGCCGCCGCCCGCGCCGAGGCCGAGGCCGCCCTGGCCGCCGCCCGCGCCAAGACCACCACCGCCGAGTCGGCCGCGACCAAGATTTCCACCGAATACGACGCCCTGGCAGCACTTCTGGCGCAGAAATTCGGGCGGGAGAGCGCGCCGATCCTCGACCAGATTTCCGTGCCGCCAGGGCTGGAAGCCGCCCTGGGCGCCGCGCTGCGCGAGGAGCTTTCCGCCTCCGCCGATGCCCAGGCTCCGCGCCATTGGCGCAGGCTGCCGGATCTCGACCTGGGCGTGGTGCCGCTGAAGAGCTTCGCCCAGCTGGTGCAGGGGCCGGAAGCGCTGAAACGGGCCCTCACCCATATCCTGCTGCTGCCCGAGGGGGCGGATGGCGACCTCGACCAGGGCAACCTCACGCCGGGGCAGATCCTCGTCTCACGCGAGGGCGGGGTGTGGCGCTGGGATGGCTACACAGTGCGCGCGGGCGCGGCGTCGGAAGCCGCTGTCCGCCTGAAGCAGCGCAACCGGCTGGCCGAGCTGGAGCGCGAACGCAACGCCACCCGAGACGCCGCCAACGCCGCGCGCGAGCTGCGCGTGGCCGCCGAGACCGCCGAGCGCGACGCACGCGCCAATGAGGGGAAGGTGCGCGAGGCCCGCCGCGCCGCCGAGACCGCCGCGCGCGAAGCCCGCCGCCAGGCCGAGCTGCGGTTCGACAAGGCGCGCAGCGAGGCGATCCGCCTGACCGCCGAGCATGAACGCGGAGCCCAGCGCGCCGCCGCCGCCCAGGCCCAGCGCGACCAGACCGCGACGGAAGCCGCAGAGGCCGCCGCCGCGCTGCAAGCCGCGCAGGAGAGCGCCGCCGGTCTGCCGGATGTGGCCGCCGCCCGCGCCGCGGTGGACAGGGCCCGCGCCGCCATGGCCCAGGCCCGCCAGGCGGAATCGGCCGCGCGCACCAAATGCGCGGCGTTGAAAGCCGCCGATGCCCAGCGCAATCTGCGCCTGACCACGCTGGACCGCGAAATGGCCGACTGGGCCGAGCGCGGGCGCGACGCCCAGGACCGGCTCACCGATCTCGTTGCCCGGCTGGACGAAGCCCAGGC
>DATIWS010000161.1:0-3238 GCA_035519275.1 Acidocella sp.
TCGCGCAGCAGTTCCACGGCTTGCAGATGCGTATCCAGCACGCGCGGCGCGGGTGCCACCGTGTCGATGAACGCCGCCAAGCCGCCCGGCTTCAGCACGCGCCGCGCCTCGCGCAGGCCGCCGGCAAAATCCTGCCAGTGATGCGCGGTGAAGCGGCAGAACACGATATCAAACATGGCATCGGCGAAAGGCAAGCTTTCTGCCGCCGCCAGCCGGGTTTCGATATTGGCCAGCCCCTTCGCCGCCGCGGTTTTCCGTACCTGGTCCAGCATGGCTTGCGTGACATCCGCCGCCACCACGCGGGCCACATGCGGGGCGGCGCGGTAGCTCACATGCCCGCCGCCGCAGCCAAGGTCCAGCACCACGGCCCCGGCATGGCCGGTGACCAGCGCCTCGATCTGGTCCAGATCCGGCCCTTGCGCATGCACGGCGCTGGTCACGTAATCGGCGGCGCGGGGAGCATATTGCTCAGCCGTAAAGTTCTGTTCTGACATTCACCAAGCCTACCGGCGCGGCAGCTTGTTCCGCAAGGTCACGCCTCCGCCGAGGAGAAAGCACCTGGAATTTTAGCCCTATGAGCGTGTGTGAATTCGTGCAAGCTGCGCACCAAACTCTGGAGGTATCTAACTGATGCGTGAAATCGGACATTTCATCGGCGGCAAGCGCGTGGCCGGCGCCAGCGGCCGCTTTGCGGATGTGTTCAACCCCTCGACCGGCGCCGTGCAGGCGAAAGTCGCCCTGGCGACCAAGACCGAGCTGCGCGCCGCGGTGGAGAACGCCAAGGCGGCGCAGCCGGGCTGGGCGGCAACCAACCCGCAGCGCCGCGCCCGCGTGCTGATGAAATTCCTGGACCTGGTGCACAAGGAGTATGACGAGCTAGCCGCCCTGCTCGCCTCGGAGCACGGCAAGACCGTCCCCGACGCCAAGGGCGATATCCAGCGCGGGCTGGAGGTGGTGGAGTTCGCCATCGGCGTGCCCCACCTGCTGAAGGGCGAGTTCACCGACTCCGCCGGCACCGGCATCGACGTGTACTCCATGCGCCAGCCGCTCGGCGTGGTCGCCGGCATCACCCCGTTCAACTTCCCAGCCATGATCCCGCTGTGGAAGGCCGCCCCGGCGCTCGCCTGCGGCAATGCCATGATCCTCAAACCCTCCGAGCGTGACCCGTCGGTGCCACTGCGCATCGCCGAGCTGTTCCTCGAGGCCGGGCTGCCGCCAGGCGTGCTGAACGTGGTGAACGGCGACAAGGAATCCGTGGACGCGATCCTGGACGATCCGGACATCGCCGCGGTGGGCTTCGTCGGCTCCACGCCGATCGCGCACTATATCTACCACCGCGCGGCCGAGACGGGTAAGCGCGCGCAGTGCTTCGGCGGCGCGAAGAACCACGCGATCATCATGCCGGATGCCGACCTCGACCAGGCGGTGGACGGGCTGATCGGCGCCGGGTACGGCTCCGCCGGCGAGCGCTGCATGGCCATCTCCGTCGCCGTGCCGGTGGGCGAGAAGACCGCCGAGCGGCTGGTGGAAAAGCTGATCCCCCGCGTCGAGAACCTGAAGATCGGCCCCTCCACCGACTCCTCCGCCGATTACGGCCCGCTCGTCACCGCCCAGGCGCTGGCGCGCGTTACCGACTATATCGGCGTCGGCGTGGAGGAAGGCGCGAAGCTGCTGGTCGATGGCCGCGGCTTCAAGCTGCAGGGCTACGAGAACGGCTTCTATATCGGCGGCTCGCTATTCGACCATGTGACGCCCGAGATGCGCATCTACAAGGAAGAGATCTTTGGCCCCGTGCTCGCCGTGGCGCGCGCCAACACCTATGAGCAGGCGCTGGCCCTGGCCACCGACCACGAATACGGCAACGGCGTCGCCATCTTCACGCAATCGGGCGACGTGGCGCGCGATTTTTGCTCCCGCGTACAAGTGGGGATGGTCGGGGTGAATGTTCCCATCCCCGTGCCCATCGCCTACCACACCTTTGGCGGCTGGAAGCGTTCCGGCTTTGGCGACCTCAACCAGCACGGGCCGGATTCGATCCGCTTCTACACCAAGACCAAGACGGTGACCTCGCGCTGGCCTTCCACCGACAAGGACGGCGCCAGCTTCGTCATCCCGACAATGGCCTGAGGCGATGGACATCCTCGTCGAGACCGCAGGCGCGCTGGGGCGCATCAGGCTCAACCGGCCGAAGGCGATCAACGCGCTGACGCTGGAGGTGATCCAGCAAATCCAGGTGGCACTGGACCGCTTCGAGGATGACCCGGCGGTGGCGGCAGTGCTCGTCACCGGCGAGGGCGAGCGCGGCCTGTGCGCGGGCGGCGATATCCGCACCCTTTACGAGCGCGGGCGCGGCGGCTCGGACTTCGGCGAGACGTTCTTCCGCACAGAATACCGCATGAACGCGCATATCGCGGCGTACCGGAAGCCCTACATCGCCATCATGGACGGCATCACCATGGGGGGCGGTGTTGGCATCTCGGCACATGGCTCGGTACGAATCGTTACCGAGCGCACCCGCATGGCCATGCCGGAGGTGGGCATCGGCTTTTTCCCCGATATCGGCGCCTCCTGGCTGCTCAGCCACGCGCCGGGCGAGGTCGGCACTTTCATGGGCGTCACCGGTGAGGCCGTCGGCGGCGCCGATACGATCCATGCCGGGTTCGCCGATTACTTCGTGCCGAGCGAGAAGCTCCCGGCGCTGGCCGGGGCGCTGGCCGCCCTGCCCGTCTCCGCCACGCTGGCGGATATGCGCGCCACGGCGCGGAGCTTCGCGCAGGAGCTCACGCCGCCGCTCGCCGCCCACCGCGCCGAGATCGACGCCGCCTTCGTGCATGACACCGTGGAAGAGATCGCCGCCGCGCTGGAGGCCTCAGGCTCCGAATTCGCACAGAAGACACTCGGCGTGATGGCGCTGAAATCCCCCACCAGCATGAAGGTGACACTGCGCCTGCTGCGCCTGGCACGCCGTGACAAGTCGCTGCGGGACGCCCTGGAGCGCGAATTCGCCGCCGCGCATTCCGTGCTGGCCTCGGATGAATTCTACGAAGGCGTGCGCGCCGCGGTGGTCGACAAGGACCGCAACCCGCAATGGCACCCGGCAAAGCTGGAAGAGGTAAGCGCCGCCTCGGTGGACGCCTATTTCCAGAATTCCCCCGATAAACTCTTCTGAAATCCAAATCGGGGGAAGCAATCGCGTTCATATGGCTTGGCAACATGGGCTGCCTTTGGCCGGCAACCT
>DATIWS010000162.1:0-2290 GCA_035519275.1 Acidocella sp.
GGAAGTCGAAAGCGTTCGCGACGCCGGCTTCCATCGCCATCTGCCGGATGTTGTTGCCGTAGTCGAAGGTCGGGATGCCGAGCTTCTGGAAGCCCAGCATGGCGCGCACCTGGACCGCCATGGACTCCTTCGCGGCCTTGATCGTGCCTTCCGGATCCTTCCGCCGCATCTCGGCGGCCTTGGCGAGCGACCAGCCGGCGGGCAGATAGCCGTTCAACGGGTCATGCGCGCTGGTCTGGTCAGTGACCATGTCGGGGCGGATGCCGCGCTTCAGGATCTCCGGGAAGACTTCGGCCGCATTGCCGAGCAGGCCGATGGAAACCGCCTTGCCGTCCTTCCTCGCCTTCTCGAGGATCGCCAAGGCTTCGTCGAGGGTCGCCGCCTTGGTGTCGAGATAGCGGGTCTCGAGGCGCTTCTCGATCCGCGAGGGCTCGCACTCAACCGCCAGCATCGAGGCGCCGGCCATGGTCGCCGCGAGCGGCTGCGCGCCGCCCATGCCGCCGAGGCCGCCGGTCAGGATCCAGCGCCCCTTGAGATCGCCGCCATAATGCTGGTTGCCGGCCTCGGCGAAGGTCTCGTAGGTGCCCTGCACGATGCCCTGGCTGCCGATATAGATCCAGGAGCCGGCCGTCATCTGGCCGTACATCATCAGCCCCTTGGCATCGAGCTCGCGGAAATGTTCCCAGGTCGCCCAGTGCGGCACGAGATTGGAATTCGCCAGCAGCACCCGCGGCGCATCCTTGTGGGTCTTGAAGACGCCGACCGGCTTGCCCGATTGGACGAGCAGGGTTTCGTCCTCGTCCAGGTCCTTCAGCGTCGCGACGATGCGGTCGAAGCACTCCCAATTGCGCGCGGCGCGGCCGATGCCGCCATAGACCACCAGTTCCGCCGGATTCTCGGCCACTTCCGGGTCGAGATTGTTCATCAACATGCGAAGCGGCGCCTCGGTCAGCCAGGACTTGGCGTTGAGCTTGGTGCCCCGCGGCGCGCGGATGACCCGCTGGTTCGGACTGACGGGAGCGTTCATCGGAAGTCGTCCCTTAACTTGTATATACAAGTTGAATTGCTATCATTGTCGCGCCGAGCCCGCAAGCAGCAAGCGTGCCCCGCCGGCCTCAGTGCGCCATATCCGCGCCCTGATTTCAACACACGGCGCTGCAACAATTCTGCCGCCGCGCGGTTGATCGAGAGCTTGCCGCGAGGCTGGAGAGAACGGGATGAGGATACAATGACTTTGAGGACAATCACGCTTGCCGCCCTCATGGGCCTTCTTGCGGCAGCACCGCTGCCGGCGCTGGCGCAGGACACATCGCAACCGACCAACCACTGCGATTCCGGCGACAAGATCGACAACACGACGGCCGACCAGGCCCGCAAGAAACTGGAAGCCGCCGGCTACTCCGACATCACCGGCCTCAACAAGGGCTGTGACAACGTCTGGCACGCCTCGGCGCGCGCCAACGGCAACCAGGTGAACGTGATGGTGGCCCCCGACGGCTCGGTGCATCAGGAGACGAACTGACGATAACCGGGCGACTCTTCCCTCAGCGCGCGCGCCATCGCCGTCAGTGTTTCGTCGGCTTCTTGTGCTTGAAATACTCGACCTGGCGCAGGCGTTTCTCCGCCTCCGCCTTGGTCTTATAGGGGCCGCCCAGGTTCTTCTTGCCGTTCTCCGAGACGACCTTGTACCCGTCCTTTACCTTGACGATCATGGGGGCTTCTCCTGCTCGTGGCTCATCCAGCGAGAACCCGCGCGACATTGCCGTGTTCCCATAAACGTGATGGCCGAAGAATTTGAAAGGTTCTAAAATGGGCCACCCGGGCGCCAGAGGTGGGCGGCACGGCCAAGAAAGGCGAGAGACGCGGCGCATGGGACAAATCGTACGAGCGACGGCTCTCGCGGCGTTGTGCTTCACTTTCATGACAGCCGCGACGGCCTGGGCGCAGTCGACCCCTTCCACGACCACCGATTCCGGGACCGGCACCACGCCAACGCAAAACACGAATCCGAACGGCGCGCCGGCTGCCCCGAAGCCGCCGCAGCCGCCGACAGCGGCGACCTGCCTCAAGGCAAGTCCGTTCAACGGCGACAGCGCGTTCACCATCAACCAGAAGATCCAGGAGGCGGGCTATACCAATGTCCGTGGGTTATATCTGGGTTGCGACGCGCTCTGGCGCGCGCACGCTTTCAAGAACGGGATTGATTCGAGTATCATGGTGACGCCCACGGGACGGGTGATCAAGCAGGGTTATTGAACGAACGGATCGACGGTGGAGACCACGCCATGCC